>NZ_JBKFDK010000018.1:0-90677 GCF_046452435.1 Motilimonas thetidivivens | reverse complement strand
CCTTAGCTTCCGACTCCCTAACACTGCGTTTCGCTAGGCGCTGCGCCGTGTCAGTGGATGCGCATTATAGGGGGATTCGTTTTCGGCGCAAGGCTTTTTTGCAAAAAGATCGTTCTTTTTGTCTTTTTGATTCGAAACGCTCAAAAAGCAAACTAAAGTTCAGGAAAAAGCGCCTTTTTCACCTAGATCTTTTCTAACCGAGCATAAGATGTAACCAACCATTTACTGCCTTGGTTATCAAAGTGTACTTGGATCCGGCTATGATCACCGCTTCCTTCGTAGTTAAGCACGGTGCCTTCACCAAATTTGGCATGTTGCACACGCTGGCCTAAAGCGAAACCCGTGCTTTCAAACGATTCATTAACCGAACTGTTCGAAAAGCGACTAAATTGCGTCGGTCGACTAACTTGGGTTTTCAGCCTAACTTCGTTGATACAGTCATCTGGCAACTCTTTTAAAAAGCGCGAAGGACGGTGGAACTTCTCTTGACCATACAGACGTCGACTTTCGGCGTAGCATAAATAAAGCTTTTGCATCGCGCGGGTCATGCCTACATAACAAAGACGGCGCTCTTCTTCCAAACGCATCGGGTCTTCCGCCGATTGCTGGCTTGGAAACATGCCTTCCTCTACCCCAACAATAAACACTAAGGGGAATTCCAGACCTTTCGCTGAGTGCATGGTCATCATTTGCACCGCATCGTCAAATTCATCCGCTTGCTGCTCACCCGCCTCTAATGCGGCATGGGTTAAAAATGCCGTCAGATCCGACATCTCTTCGGCTTCTTCCGGCTTTTCAAATTGCTTGGTTGCCGTTACAAGTTCTTCTAAGTTTTCAATCCGTGCCTTACCCTTTTCACCCTTTTCAGCTAGATACATGGCTTGAAGACCAGAATGAAGAATGGTGAAATCCACTTGCTCATGTAGAGGAAGCGTGGTGGTGTCTTGCTCTAGCTGGTCGATTAACTGCACAAAATTAGTTAGAGCCGAAGCCGCTCTTCCCGCAAACACCTTTTCACTGAGTAACTGGGTTAAGGTTTGCCACAAGGTTTGGCCACGATCTCGCGCGGCTGTGCGTAAGATGCCTAATGTTTTATCACCTATGCCTCTTGCTGGCGTGTTGATAATCCGCTCTAACGCGGCATCGTCTAGGCGAGAATTCATGATGCGTAGATAGGCTAACGCATCTTTAATCTCTTGACGGTCGAAGAAACGATGGCCGCCATAAATGCGGTAAGGCAAGCTAGCTTGCATCAAAGCTTCTTCTAATACGCGTGATTGGGCGTTGTTACGATATAAAATGGCACAATCTTTTAAATCACCTTTTTCATCGCGCCACTCTTTAATTTGCCCGACCACAAAGCGCGCTTCATCCACTTCATTAAAACCTGCATATAGCGAGATCGGCTCACCAGCGTCACCTTCGGTCCACAGCTCCTTACCCATGCGTTCACTGTTATTGGCAATGAGCTTGTTTGAGGCTTTTAGAATAGTGGCGGTAGAACGGTAGTTTTGTTCTAGGCGAATGGTTTCTGCGCCCTTGTTATCGTCAAGAAAGCGCTGAATATTTTCAATACGCGCCCCACGCCAACCATAGATAGATTGGTCATCATCGCCGACTATCATTAGGTGGTTATTACTACTGGTCAGCAACCTTAACCAAGCGTATTGGATGTTGTTGGTATCTTGGAACTCATCCACCAAGACATTGCGGAATCGATTTTGGTAATGCTCAAGGATAAATGGGTTATTGAGGAATAACTCGTGAGCGCGCAGCAGGATTTCAGCAAAATCAATCAAACCCGCGCGATCACACGCTTCCTGGTAGGCTTGGTAAATTTTGATAAAGGTGCCTTCTATCACATCACCAAATGCGTCCAGATGCTTAGGGCGTAAGCCTTCGTCTTTATTGCCATTGATATACCATTGGGCTTGCTTGGGCGGGAAGGTTTTCTCATCTAGGTTCATGCCCTTGCAAATGCGCTTTAATAGTCGCAATTGATCATCTGAATCAAGCACCTGAAAATCTTGCGGCAATCCCACATCATTGTAATGCGCTCTTAATAAACGGTGGGCGATACCATGAAAGGTACCAATCCACATACCGCCAGCGCCATTGCCTAATAAACCCTCAACCCGAGCGCGCATTTCTTTAGCCGCTTTATTGGTAAAGGTCACCGCCATAATTGAAAACGGCGAGCTATGTTCAACTTGCAGTAGCCAAGCAATGCGATGCACTAACACCCGTGTTTTACCACTGCCCGCACCAGCGAGGACCAATTTACTGGATTGCGGCGCGGCAACCACCGCACGCTGTTTGTCGTTAAGACCATCAAGCAAGAGTTCAGGATTCATATAAGCACTGTTTATTTATTCAGTAATGAGAGGATTATACCCAAACTGGTGCGAGATGCTAATAATTAGCCCTCGACCCAGCTTGTTAGTCGCGATGATTAACTCGGGTTATAGCAGATGCAGTAGTTGGCTCAACTCAGAAATTTCTAGATCCGGTAGTAAGCGGCTGTGTTGATGGCGACGTAGTAAATGCCCTTGGTCATTAAACCAGACCGCCCCCGCGCCGTGTTGTTTGGCACCAAAAACATCCGTGGTTAAGTGATCACCAACATGTAATAGTTCGGTTACGTCAACACCTAAATGCGTTGCGGCCACATCAAACATATCCAGATGCGGTTTTGCCTTAAGCCCATCTCCTGCTTTGAGCACTAAACTAAACGCCGACGCTAAACCAATTTTGTCTAAATCAACATTACCATTAGTAATGGCGACAACTGGGTAATGCTCCGCCAGCTGTGCTAATACCTGTAAACTTGACTCCGGCACCGTAAAGTCACTGCGAACCGCGAGAAAATAATCAAACACTTGCTGTGCCTGTTGCTCGGGTGACGGATGGGCAAGCTCGGTAAAGATCAAATCAAGCGCGGCTAAACGCCAAGCGGTCACATCATCTTGTAGCTTAGGCTCAAGCGCCAAGGCTTGAAGCTTGTAGTCATGCCATTGCTCTTCAGTCAGCTCGGCCAGCTTAGGATCTTGTTGGCGTAAATAGGCTAGGCTTTGTTGCTCGGCATTTATGATGATCGGGCGGTTGTCATACAAGGTATCATCAAGATCAAAACTGATGGCCTTGAAGGGTTTTAAGCGACGGTAGAATTTCATTCTTTGCTCTCTTTACTGCGTTTTGATCTTGGATGAGCACTGTCATAAACCTTAGCAAGATGCTGAAAATCTAAGTGCGTATATACCTGAGTGGTGGAAATATTGGCATGGCCCAATAATTCTTGAACCGCGCGTAAATCTCCGCTGGATTCTAACATATGGGTAGCAAAAGAGTGGCGCAGCTTATGGGGATGAACTTGCGCTTGTAAGCTTTGCTTAAGCCCCCACTGCTCCATCCGTGTTTGCACACTGCGCACCGAGATACGCCGTTTTTGTTTCGAGAGAAACAGGGCGGGCTCATCTAGTAAGGCAAACTCACCGCGCACCTTTAGCCAAGCATTAATACTCTCAATGGCTTGGCGGCCAACCGGAAGCAGACGCTCTTTATTACCCTTACCTATCACGCGCACTTGGCGCTCATCTAACTTAACCGAGTTCAAATCTAGACTGACCAATTCTTGTAACCGCAGACCCGACGAATACATTAACTCCATCATGGCCTTATCACGTATCACTAGGGGATCGCTGGCGTCTAAATCCAACAGCTTTAAGATATCGTCAACATCGAGATTTTTCGGTAATGGTCGCCCTTGTTTAGGCGGGCTGACGCCGGTGCAAGGATTCAACTTAAGCCATTCTTGACGCAAGGCAAAAGCATAAAAACTGCGTAAAGCGGAAAGCTTAGTAGCAATGCTGGCGGCACTAATGCCTTTTTTGTGCAACTGAGCAATCAGCTGACGCACATGCTGCGAGTCAACATCGCGCCAGTGATCAATATGGCGCTTAGCCAACAAGGCCATAAATTGCTGCAAATGTTGCTGATAGTTGGCCAAGGTATGACCACTGAGTTGACGTTCGGATTTGAGGTGCTGTAAAAATGCATCAAGCCACTCTTGCATACCTTCATGCATACATCACCTCAATCACTGTATTACGCTTGTGGGTCTTTCACTTTCACCAATTTTGGTAACAAAATAGCGATGACGCGACAAAGTTGATCGAGCAACAAGGTATCCATTTCGGGTACAAAATGCTCGGCATTGGCGCTACCAACCGCGAGCAACCCTTGATTACCGTTTTCGCCCAGCTCAATTAAGGCTACCGAATTCACCAAGGCCTGCTCACCAAAAATAGCGTTTTTGTCCGCCTGATTAATCCGACCAAAGTAATGTTCATGGTTGCGTAAGCGCTGCGTGCGCAAGCCATCTAGGGTTGTTTTGTCTAACCCATAAGCGGCGTATTGCACAGGCAAATCAAAGAAATCATTGTCTAGCTTTAAGGCCAGAGCATTCAAGCGCAGCTGCTGCTTAAACACTTTAGTTAAGGTACGCACCAATTGATTTAAGGTTTGCGCCTGTAATAACTCAGGGTACAAATCGCCATAAGTGCGCGCTATACCTTCGTTTTCTGCCGCAATACTCATCAATTGAGTAATTTCTTCTTCGAGCTGAGCCACCTTTTGGCGCTGGCGCTGCATTTGCAATTGCACTAACGAAACCGTGCCATGCTCTTCATGGGGCAGCTTAAGTGAACGCAGCAGCTCAGGATGACGCAAGAAAAAATCAGGCGAGTTAGCCAAAAATTGAGCTACCTGCTCTTCATCAACCGCAATTTGATGGGGCTCTATTTGACGCTCACTCATAACTGAATTTGCCCATCAAAAACATGCTCTGCCGCGCCTGTCATCATCACCGAACCACCCGGTTGCCATTCAAAGCTGAGTTTGCCGCCGCGTAATTCAAGGGTACATTTAGGCCCAAGCTTGCCTTGTAATTGCCCCACCACGGCAGCGGCACAAGCACCAGAGCCACAGGCTAAGGTTTCACCCGCACCGCGCTCCCAAACCCGTAGTTTGCCATAGCCTTGATCAACTACCTGCAGAAAGCCGACGTTGACACGCTGTGGAAAACGCTCGTGGTTTTCAAGTAGCGGACCTAAAATTTCAACTGGAGCGGTATCAATATCATCGACCAAGACCACACAATGAGGATTCCCCATGGAAACCACGCCACACATAGTGGCACCTTCATCGGTGAGTACCAGATACGTTTTTTCTTCTTTTTGCGCTTTAAACGGGATCTTAGCCGGCTCAAAAATAGGCGGCCCCATGTCTACGGTGACATTACCGTCTTGCTGCACAATAAGTTCAATCTTGCCCTTAGCGGTACTGACGCCAATACGGTTTTTATTGGTTAGGCCTTTCATTCGCACAAAGCGAGCGAAGCAGCGCGCACCGTTACCACATTGCTCAACTTCACTGCCGTCAGCATTGAAGATGCGGTAATGAAAGTCGAGATCGGGGTTATAAGGCGGCTCAACCACTAACAGCTGGTCAAAGCCAATACCAAAGTTGCGATCCGCTAAACGGCGGATCACATCATTGGAAAAGAACACATTTTGGGTAACATTATCGACGACCATAAAGTCGTTACCCAAGCCGTGCATTTTCGAAAAGTTTACTAACATCTAGTCCAATTCCTCAGGAAGGTAATACGTTTTCACCTTTCCACAGGTCTTCATGGGTTTCACGGGCGCGAACCAAATAAGCTTGATCGCCGTCAACCATGATTTCAGCAGGACGACAACGGCTATTGTAGTTAGATGCCATGGTTGAGCCATAAGCACCCGCACTGCGAACGACCACATAATCCCCTTGCTCAATGGCAAGTTCACGATCTTTACCTAGGAAATCACCGGTTTCACAAATCGGTCCCACCACGTCATAAACGCGAGCTTGACGATCAGCTGACTTGTTAACCGGCTCAATACGTTGCCATGCACTGTAAAGTGAAGGGCGGATTAAATCGTTCATCGCGGCATCGACAATGGCGAAATTTTTATGCTCGGTTAGCTTCAAGAACTCAACTTTAGAAACCAGAATACCGGCATTTGCCATGATGGCGCGACCCGGCTCAAATAGTAGCTTCAATTTACGATCGCCAAGACGCTCTTTTAGCGCCTTAGTATATTCAGCTGGTTGCGGCGGTGTTTCACCGTTATACGGCACACCTAAACCACCACCCACATCGAGGTGGCTAATTTCAATGCCCTTCGCTGCTAAATCGTCGATCAACACAAGCAGTTTGTCGATGGCTTCAATGAAAGGTGAAATTTCCGTTAGCTGAGAGCCGATATGGCAATCCACACCTTTGATTTCTAAGTTATCTAGACCACTGGCAATTTGGTAAATGGCAGGCGCTTTTTCAATATCGATACCAAACTTGTTTTCTTTCAAGCCAGTAGAGATGTAAGGGTGAGTGCCCGCATCTATGTTTGGATTCACGCGAATCGAGATTGGCGCTTTTTTATTCATCAGGGCAGCGACTTCATTGATGCGCAGCAACTCGGCTTCCGATTCAACATTAAAGCAGTAGATGCCCGCTTCAAGGGCGGTGCGGATTTCAAGCTCGGTCTTACCGACACCCGAAAACACCACTTTTTGTGGATCGCCACCGGCTTTTAATACGCGCAATAGCTCGCCCACAGACACGATATCAAAGCCAGAGCCTAATCTTGCCATTAGGTTAAGCACACCTAAATTGGAATTGGCTTTCACCGCATAACAAATGAGATGAGGGTGGTCACCTGCGGCTTGATCAAACGCATGCCAATGACGCTCTATGGTCGCACGCGAATAAATATAAGCTGGCGTGCCGCTTTGCTTAATCACATCTTCGACTGCTAAATCTTCTGCAAAAAGACGTCCATCTTCCTGATAATTAAAATAATCCAAAGCTCCACCCCTAATTAGATTGTTCGATTTCGTTATTATTGGTTAATTCTGCTGTCGGCATCGGCGTCGGCTCCGATACCGCTTCTGGTTGCGGTTCAGGCGTAGGTAAATACAGCGGTCCCTTGACACCACACCCCGCAAGCAGTAAAACCAAGCCTAAACTGAAGGCAATTTGGTTTGCTCTGCTCATAATCACTCTGTATCAAAAACGGTTATGGGCACTATAATCGCATTCACCATGATAAAAGCAATAGGAATGACACAATGAATGACACTGAATTTCACCGTTTGGCCGATGAATTTTACCAACTGCTGACGGAAAAGGTCGAACCTTTTGAAGATGATATTGATTGGGAAATCAATGGTAGCGTGCTTGAACTCGAATTTGCCGATCGTTCGAAAATCGTGATTAACCGCCAAGAGCCGCTACATCAAATTTGGGTAGCGACCAAATTTAACGGTCATCATTTTGAATATAAAGACGGCCCTTGGATTGATAATCGCGAAGGCGGCGAGCTACTCAGCTTCTTAAGCGCGGCGATTGAAAAGCAATCAGGCATTAAGGTTGATCTAACCCATGCTTGAAGCCATTACCCTTGAACCGAGTCAAAGCGCGACCGCTTGTGTGATTTGGTTACATGGCTTGGGCGACTCAGGCGCGGGGTTTGCGCCTATCGTGCCTGAGCTTAAGTTACCCACAAGGCATAGTATTCGCTTTATTTTTCCTCACGCCCCAATCCGCGCTGTTACCCTAAATCAGGGACAGAGAATGCGCGCTTGGTATGATATCAAGACCATGGATTTAGCGAATCGCGCCGATGAAGCTGGCGTATTGGAATCGGTTGCGCAGGTTAACGAACTGATCGAGCAACAAATTCGCCAAGGCATCGCCCCTGAAAACATGGTTATTGCTGGATTTTCTCAAGGGGGAGTGATCGCGTTGCACTTAGCGTGTCGCAGTCAATATCGCTTTGCTGGCATCATGGCGTTGTCTACTTATCTATGCCAACCGAATAAGCTAGCTCAAGAGAAGACCAATGCGAATCAAGATACCCCTATTTTGATGCAACACGGTCAATATGACGAAGTGGTTCCGCTGCAAGCGGCCAAACAAGCTAAACAAGTTTTGGATCAACAGGGATTTACCACTCAATGGCAAACGTATGCCATGCCACACAGTGTGTGCGGCCAGCAAATTGCGGATATTCGCCAGTGGCTTAAACAAAGATTAGCTAAGGCTTGTTAGCGTTAGGCCTTAGACAGTTACTCCTGTTTGAGGCAACTTTAGATTAGGATACGTTACTCATCGGCTCATCAAGGGTATCGGCTAAGGTTGGTGAGCGATAGGGTTGCAGCTCTAATTCACCATTAGCATCGCTGATGATTTCGTAAAACTGAGGTAAGTTAAAGTTGATCACCCCTTGCCCTTCCTGACGCGAATGAGCCGAAGTGTAAAAACGATTCACCCCTTGTACTAACTCTTCTTTGTTACCACTAAAATGTTGGTAAGTTTCAACGCGGTTAACTTCATCAACAATATAGATATTGAAGCCAGTATCATGGTTTTCAAAAAAGAACTGAACCAAGCCTTCACTGGAATGAGAAGCTACAATTTCAGGGGTTTTTGTATGATGGGTTTTGTCCAAACGCAGTGGCATGCGCTGCAACTTGGTATCGGCAATTTGCGAGTAAAAATCGATGGCGTTTTCTAGCTTCTTCACCGACACACCACGACGCTCATAAAACACACCAAATTTTTGGCTACCCACTACTAAGGTTTTCACTGCTTGATCGCGCTCTGAATTTAAGCGAGTACCGATACTTTCCACCACTAACTGTTGGAATCGATTACGAATCAAACCTCTAAAATGCTGGGCATAACAGAACACATCGATGCGATCCGGCGAAGCCGCGTCGTTATGCATCTTACCTAAAATGGTACTCAGTGCTTCAATCACACTTTCTTCACCATCAAAATGCAAGGTACGAATTTCATTCCATGAGTTGCGATACACCAGATCAACGCTTCCCACTAGGCACTCTTTATTAGTACCAAACGAAAAGACATCACTGGCGTTAACGTCAAATTCAATCACCTTATTAGCCCAGTGACAGGTGGGGTCAGACTCTAAGTTAAGGAAAATACCTAAATGACGGATTTCACAAGGACGGCTTAAGGCTAAATTGGTCGCATTAGGCACTTTAACATTAAAGGTTTTTGCCAAATCTTGGCTAAACTGCAAGAAGTTTTCTTGCACCAGATCCGAGCCTTGATTGAATAAATGCAACTTTGTCGATTTAACCAATAGGCCATTGAAGTAGCTCCAAGCAATCAACTTAGAAAGATAGCTGCTGTGCTCTAATGGAGCACGGCCAATGATTTCTTTGCTCTCAAGACTGGAATTATAAAGATACCAACCTTCTGGGTTAGAACGTCCCTGCGGTACTTGCACCACACTTAAATGACGCTCAGATAAATCCGGTGAAATACTCGGGTTGATCAGCGCAACCTTACCCGGCAAGCTCTCAAACGCAGCGTAAAGTTTGCGCGATAAAATGCCGATGTCTTCCGGGTTAATGCATTCACCAATATTATTGCGTCTGGCAAAGCGAATCAGGTTGCGATAACTCACCATTAAGGCTTCGAGTAATTCACCGTGCGCACTGCGAACCTCTTGCACCTTCCAGTTTTCACGATTATCTAAATGGGCTAAGACTTGATCGCTCCATTGCCACTGCGACACAATTTCATGGAGGGCATTACGACGCCAAGCGGGTTCGTCGGGTTTTGCTATTTGCGACAAACGGTCACAGGTTTTTAAATAGAAACAACGACGTGCAAGATCCAAACGTTTATGGTCATTGGTTGCTTCTAGGTACTCGGTAACCTGATTGAGCATTAACCAGTAAGCATCGAGTTTTTTGTCATAAAAGCTTTGCTGTTGAAAGGTTTTCTTGGAACGCACCGAAATTAATTCGGTGTTGGGGTAAGCCCAAGAGTAGGCTTCCATTAATAAGGTTTTAATAACCGCTTTGTAAGGACTATCGATACCTTTGTAAAGCTGCCATAAACTCGAGCCAAAGTACTCCTCAGCAGGAATGCGGCCAAAACCACCTAAGTCTAGCCAATCATCTGGGTTTATTTGTCCGGTAGCGGCTAACTCGGCAACATACTGATCGTAATTCGCTTCATGTTCGGCAGGGATCATATACCAAAGCAAAGGCTTACCCGCGATACAAAGTGCACTGCGGTAAAACTCATCTAAAAGCAATAAATGGGAAGCGCTGCCGCAGCCTTCTTTACTCAGATGAGCGCAATTTTGGGTGCGGAATTTATTATCAGGAACAAGAAAGAAATTAACTTCGATACCGCGCGTTTCAGCCCATTGGGTAATAAGTAAGCACTTATTTTCAAGTAGTAAACGGCGTTCGCGGCTGAGCTCGTGGCAATGGCATATCCAAATGTCTAAATCACTATCACAGCACTGACCAATTGAAGACGTGCTGCCCATGGTGTATAAACCGAGAATAGTGGTTTCATTGACTTCGATATTAGCGTCACAATTAGCGGTTAATGACAGGTCGCGAACAAAATTACGTTGCTCTTCGGAAGGCTCAAACGCGGCAATCCCGTGGGGCACTTCACCATTAACATAACCAGGTAACAAAGGATTGTTATAGTGAAACAAAACTGGGATAAAATTAAAAACATAGCGACCTTGAGACGGCAAAGCATCCCTTGCGTACTGAATACGTAAGAGATTGAACTCATCAACCCTCTGCTGTAATGTTTCTAATTGCTGCAAAAAAACACCCTTCAAAAAATGTATGACCAGCTCACCAGCATTACGCCTTTTCTTATCGAGCATGCCTAAACCACACAGAAAGTGTGATCATGTTAACAGTATTGTGGCACTAGGTAAACACAACTGTTCATAAAACCATCGTCAGTGATGGTAAATTAAGCCAAGGACTCAATAACAAAACATTATTCGCGCTGCAACATAGCAAAACTCCTTAGGGATGAAAATATAATTTAACTACTTTTCCTGTGCCTAATTATTTTCCCTATGATATGAAACAATTTGTGTTTCAACCTTGGCTACCTTTTAAAGGTCAACAGACGCTAAGATTTTTGATAATATTTCACCAAACTCAATCGATTGGAAAGAAGATGGCGACAAAGACATTACGTATCGCGACGCGCAAAAGCCCTCTTGCAATGTGGCAAGCAGAGTTTGTTAAAGCCGCACTTGAAGCGGTTCACCCAGACCTCGATGTCAAACTGATTCCTTTTGTCACCAAGGGCGATATCATTTTAGATACACCTTTGGCAAAAGTAGGTGGTAAAGGCCTGTTTGTTAAGGAATTAGAAAACGCCATGCTGGCAGGTGAAGCAGACATCGCGGTACATTCAATGAAAGATGTACCGATGGAGTTTCCCGAGGGGCTTGGTTTAAGCACCATCTGTGAACGTGAAGATCCCCGTGACGCATTTGTCTCAAATCACTACCAACGCATTGAAGACCTACCCGCAGGTGCCGTGGTCGGTACCTCTAGCTTACGCCGTCAATGCCAATTACGCGCCAGCCGCCCTGACCTTATCGTCAAAGACCTGCGTGGTAATGTGAACACCCGACTCGCCAAGATGGATGCCGGCGAGTACGACGCCATTATCCTAGCCGCAGCAGGTCTATTGCGCCTAGAAATGCCAGAGCGGATCGCCAGCTATATCAGCCCAGAGCAAAGTTTACCCGCTGTTGGCCAAGGCGCTGTGGGTATCGAATGTCGCCTCGATGACAGCGAAACCATCGCTTTGCTAGCGCCTCTAGATCACGCCGCAACCCGTATTCGCGTGCTTGCCGAGCGTGCGGTTAACAATACCTTAGAAGGCGGTTGTCAGGTGCCCATTGGCAGCTACGCTGAACTTGATGGCGATAAAATTTACTTACGCGCTCTCGTTGGTAGCCCAGATGGCAGCACTATGCTGCATCGTGAAATTCGTGGCGCGAGCCAAGACGCTGAAAAACTAGGTGTTGAACTGGCACAAGCATTACTCGACGCTGGAGCGAAATCTATTCTAGAAGCGGTTTATCAAAACGCATGACAGCTCAACCTCGCATCTTAGTGACGCGACCTGAAAAACATCAACAATCGCTACTGGATGCGTTGCACCAACAGGGCTGGTTTGCTATTGGCCAGCCCTTGTTAACTATCACCACCAACCCAGACATCACTCGCCTCATTCAATATCAAACTCAGCTCGATGAGTTTGACATCATCATTGCCATTAGTGATAACGCCGTGGCCTATACTCATCAATGGCTGCAGCAACAACTACGACCTTGGCCAGCCCATAGCCACTATTACGCCATAGGAGCAAACACGGCGACTCAATGGCAACAACTCGCCAACATTGTAGCCCGCTATCCACTTCAAGCGGATTCCGAGGGGCTACTACAAATGCCTGAACTAAGTGCAGTGGCAGGGCATAAGGTATTATTACTCAAAGGCAACGGGGGGCGAGACCTGATCGCGTCCGAATTAAGCCAACGTGGTGCCAAGGTAATTGAAATAGGCACGTACCAGCGTCAACCTATCACCTTAAATGCAGCTGAAACGGTGGCAAAATGGCAACACGACGAGATAAATAGTGTTATCATCACCAGCGGAGAGATACTCTCTGCGCTGTTAAATATTGTGCCAAAAAGCGAGCGCAACTGGCTGTTTCAACTAAACTTGATAGTTATAAGCCAGCGCATTGCCAAGCTAGCCCAAGCAGCGGGTTTTACTCAAATACGGATCGCACAAGGTGCAAGCCCAACCGCCTTGATCCAATGCCTTCAAGAAATCAAATAACACAGGACAGGTGTCAATGACTGCTAAAAAGAGTAATTCAAAAAACGCCAACAGCACCCCGTCAACGCCGGCGCCAACAAATCAGTCTGAAACGCCGCCACAGACCCTAGCCAATACCGAGGCGAAAACGAAATCAGACGAGGTATCAGCGGCCAATACTGAGGCAAAAGGCAAGCCAATGCCAACTCCGCCAAAGGCGAAACCGGACACTAAAACCCCTCCTGCCACCCCAGCCAACAAGAGCGGAAACGGCAGTAAATTAGGCATTATCGCTATCGTAGTGAGTGTTGGCCTATCGGCTTTCATCTACTGGCATCACCAACAAAGCAACGCGGCTCAACAACTTGAAATTGACCAGTTAGAAAGCCAAATCAGCACGCGACTAGAAGCACAAATCAGCAGCGCGATTCAAAGCCAAACAAGTGAAATCAGCGCCCTTAAAGAGCTTCAGCGCGTTGCCACCGAGCGAGTTAAAACACTTGAAGCCAATTTGGTTGCCAGTGGCAAACAAACCCAGTTAGTTGAGCAAGATATTGCCAATCTACAACGCAATATTGCCGAGATGGATGTCAGACGACCTAACGACTGGATGCTAGCCGAAGCCGAATACCTGATGCGCATGGCCGCACGCAAGCTCTGGCTTGAGCACGATGTAGCATCTAGCATCGCGCTATTACTGGCCACCGACCAGCGCATAATGGAATTGTCAGACCCAAGCCTTAGCCCATTGAGACAGGCCATTATCAACGACATCACCACACTAGAAGCGCTACCGAAATTAGATAAAGACGGCCTAGTTTTGAAACTAACTAGTCTTGAGCAGCAGGTCGACAACCTCAATATCGCGGGTATTAAGCTACCAGAATCCTTAACCGAAACCGATACCACCTTGTCTTCCGATGTTAGTGATTGGCGCGAGAATCTAAAAAAATCTTGGCAGTCGTTCGCCGATAGTTTTATTACCATAGAGCGCCGAGATGGCCGTGTTGAAGCCTTATTAGCGCCGGATCAAGCTTGGTACCTAAAAGAAAATATCAAGAACCAAATCACTAAGGCGCAGTTAGCGGTTTATCGTGAACATCAAGCTATCTATAGCGACTCTCTGACGAAAGCAGCGAAGTGGATTAGCCAATATTATGATCAAAATAATCCAGCCACTCAGCACTTAGTCGACAACCTCACCGAGCTAAGTAAAAAAGCCGTGACGGTTCAATATCCTGACCAATTAAAATCCAAGCCCGTACTTGAAGAAGTGATCGAGCGCCGAGTGAAGAAGTCACTCTCAGCACCATTGCAACAGGAGTCTAGCCATGATTAAAGCAGCCATCCTCGTTGCCATCATAATTGCAGGCTTGATTTTTGGCCCTGAGGTCTCGGGTAGTAAAGGTTATGTATTGATTGCTATGGGTAATTACACCATAGAAACCAGTGTCACCAAGGCTATTATTCTCGGCATCTTGTTTTACCTACTGTTGTTAGGCATTGAATGGTTATTTCTTAAAACCATGGGCATTAGCCGCCGCTCTTTTGACTGGCTTCGCGGCCGTAACAGCCGCAAAGCGCGTAAAAATACCTACGCGGGCATGCTAGCCCTAGCCGAAGGGGATTACAAAAATGCCGAGCGCCTAACCGCAATCTCGGCAAGCCACAGTGATACACCTTTACTCAACTACCTTGCCGCCGCGGAAGCCGCGCAGGAGCAAGGTAATGAAGCCAAACGTGACAACTACCTTAAACAAGCCCAAGAAAACAGCAATAATGCCTTTGCCGTGGGGCTCACCCAAGCCAAGTTACAGATTAAACAGGGCCAATTAGAGCAAGCTCACGCTACCCTCACCCAGTTACACAATAAACAGCCTAAGCACAAGAAGGTGTTAGAGCTGTTATGCGAGGTTTACCAAACACTTGGCGAATGGCAAAAACTGATTGATATCTTACCTGTACTACGCAAAGCGCAATTGTTCAGTGTCGAGCAAGGTGATCAATTAGAGCTACGCGCTTATGCCGGTGTGTTTGGCCAAATTGCCAAGCAAGAAGGCAGTCATGGCTTGCAAGTTTACTGGAATAAATTGGCCAGAAAGTTAAAAGCAGAGCCTAGCTTGATTGATGCAATTGCCGCTCAGCTAATGAGCCTTAACGATCACCCTGCCGCCACTATCATCTTGCTAAACGCCATCAAAAAAGCCGCCCCTGAACGTTTACTAAACCGGATCAAGCTGCTTGAGCTGGATAACTATCAAGATGTTCTAAATAGCCTAGAGACAGCTCATAAAAAGCAGCCTAGCAGCGCGGCCATTGAATCAGCGTTAGCGCAGTGCTATCAAAAAATGCAACAGCCGCAACCAGCCATTGAAGCTTATCAGCGCGCTATTGCCATTCAGCCAAATGCTAATGATTACTACCAGCTAGGGTTATTACTTGAGCAGCAGGATAAAGCGAAGGCGCAAGATTGCTTTAAGCAAGGCTTGCAGCTTAGCCAAGCCTAAACAGCTAAGCTAAGACATCTAATCAAGCCGCGCTACTCAATCACAGTAAGCAAAAAGCCCAGTCATCAACTGGGCTTTTTTGGTTTCACTGCAAGCATGTCATTGCAAATAGATAAGCTAGGCCCTGCTTTCAAGCCAATCCATCAACACCTCACCCGCTTGCTCCATTTCATATTCATCAAGCAATGCATTGATTTGATTTGCCAGCGCCTCATCTTCGGCGCTAAGGCTCGGTTTAAGCTGCTGCCACAAGGCCATGGCTTCACCACTGGATTGGGCAAATAACTGCTGTAATGTAGCGAAATCTTGAGCCCCGTTACCTTCAGCGCTGCTTGGTTGGTTCATGGCATCTTCATGCTCTGCCAACCAGAGTTCCAACTCCGTTAAGGTTGTAACGAGTTGCTGACAAAAATCCTCATTGAGTTCAATTTCTGCTTTATCATCAACTATGGCTAGCTCTTGTTGTTGCACCGCTTGATGTAGCTGGGCTAAGCCAATATTGCCCGCCGCTCCTTTTAATCCATGCAGAATGCGTTTAACTTGCTGGTTATCGTTTAACAATAACGCCTGCTTCATCAGATCTAAATCGTTTTGATGCCCTTTTACAAACTCATCTAACAAGCTCATTAGCAACACCTTATTACCTGCAAGGCGCTTTAAGGCTTCTGCTAAATCGACGTTTGGCGGCGGCTTGCGCCATGGGCTATCCAGGTTAACTTCAACGTTAACGAACGGCTCATCGGTTAGGGGCTCATGTTGTTGGCTTGGCAACCACTTGACCAACAAACGCCTTAACTCATCGGGATCAATAGGCTTACTGATATAGTCATCCATGCCTTGTTGCAGGCATTTTTCTTTATCACCCGCAAGGGCATGAGCCGTCATAGCAATAATGGGCAGATCATGGTGCTGGCGAATTTGCTGGGTGGCTTGATAGCCATCCATTTCAGGCATTTGAATATCCATAAAAATCAGATCAAATGACTGGCGATTTACTAGCTCCACCGCCTCTAGGCCATTTGCCGCGATGGTAATATCTATGCCTAAGGCCTTAATCAATTCTCTTGCTACTTGCTGGTTGATAATATTATCTTCAGCGAGCAACACCTTACCTTGCAACAGCCCAGTTTTGACTGGCAGGGCCTTATCATCAGAGCGAGAAGAGCCATTTAACAAATCATGTAAGGTATTAAACAGTAATGACTGATTCACAGGTTTGGTGATCAGGTTCATGATACCTACCTGCTGAGCATGTGCAGAAGCTTCCTCTCGGCCATAAGCCGTCACCATGATGATGGTTGGCAAATTGGCAATTTCGCTAGCTTGTTGTAAGCGGCGGCAGGTTTCAATGCCATCAATACCGGGCATTTTCCAGTCCATCAGAATTAAATCATATGACTCCGCCGAATTATGAGGTGCAACCAGATGCTGAACAGCGGCCTCACCCGATGCCAAGGTTTTCACCCGCATACCAAATTGCGACAGCATGTCAGTTAGGATCAATCGTGCACTTTCATTATCATCGACCACCAGAACATGTTTGCCCGCTAATACACCATCAAGCCTTGCTTTTGAGCGTGTCTGACCCAGCGCAAGATCAACGTAAAAATAGAAATTACTGCCTTCATTTTGTTGGCTTGTAACCCAAATATCCCCACCCATTTTCAACACCAATTGCTTACTAATGGCCAAGCCTAACCCCGTTCCTCCGTATTTGCGCGTGGTTGACGTGTCCGCTTGGGTGAAAGATTCAAATAGCTGAGATATTTGAGATTCGCTTAGGCCTATGCCCGTATCCTTAACACTAAACAGGAGCCGAACAGCGCCTGATGCCAGTGACTTCGCACTGACCTTGATCACCACTTCACCGACTTCGGTAAATTTGACCGCATTACTGGTTAAGTTGGTAAGCACTTGCGCTAACCGTAAAGGATCGCCAATGAAGTTAAATGGCACATCGGGCTCTAAATGCACCAGCAACTCGATGCCTTTTTCCTCTGCTTTGGTGCTACATAGAGCGGTGACTTCTTCCAATACAGCACTAAGCTCAAATGGCACCGACTCTAACTCAAGTTTGCCCGCTTCAATCTTAGAAAAATCCAAAATATCATTAATAATGCCAAGCAAATTCCGCGATGAAGCTTGTATTTTATTGACATAATCGGCTTGCACCTCATCTAAATTGGTTCTCAGGGCAAGATGACTAAGGCCGATAATGGCATTCATAGGGGTGCGTATTTCATGGCTCATATTAGCCAAGAAATCACTCTTATACTGGTTAGCTTGCTCGGCTTCTAATTTCGCCACATTGAGCTCAACCATAGTTGCTTCGGCATGGCGTCTTGCTTGTTCTAATTCTTGCACCCGCTTTTCCAACTGCTGCTCGGCGGCTTTGCGGTCGCTAATGTCGTACAACCATAACAACACCCCTTGCTGATTGGATTGCACCAGACGCTCTAGCGACAAGATAGCCCAGAAGATTTTTCCTGAACGCCCTCGTAACTGTACCTCACGCGGGCGAACGCGTCCCGTTGCTTGGAATTCTGCTTGGCAAGCCACCCGCTGACCTTCATCGGCCCAGCCATATTGATATTGCCCCGGGGTGAGTAAGAAAGATAAATCCGATCCCAATAGCTCATAAAGTTGCGAGTTGGAATAAATTAAGCCGCCCCCTTCTTGCTGAACAATTCCTGCACCGATAGGGCTTAAATCTAATACGCTGCGTAATCTGGCTTCGTTATCCCTTAATGCCAGTTCCATACTTTTACGTTCAGTAATATCCGAAGCCGTACCACACACCCCGCTAACCGTATTAACTTCATCGAATAAGGCAAATCGGCTGCGTAAAAACGTCATTCGTTGGCCATTGTTGTCCAACTCAACTTCTAATTCATCACCTTGGGTTTGCGATAAGATGGCTTTATCACCAATAAAAAACAATCGCTTAGCAGCATCAGAAAAAACTTCTTCGGCCGTTTTGCCTATGACATCTTGGCTTTTTACGCCAAACAAGCGTTCAAAACTGCGGTTAACAAAAACAAACTTATTGTTGGTATCTTTAAGATAAAACAAGGCACTCGCATTGTTGAGGATGGCTTTGGTCCGAACTTCACCTTCACGGATACGTCGTTCATCAATTTCTCGCTGCACAATCATTTTATTATATGCAGCAATCACTTGCCCCAATTCATCCCGCGACGGCCAGCTCACCGTTTTCACGCCCGCGCCATCCGACATTTCATTGATCGACTCAAGCAAGCGGCGCAATGGAATACCTAGCATACGGTGGGTACTGAGTAGAGAAACTCCCGCAATGAGAAGAATAAACACCACTAGCATGACTACATCGGATTTGATCCTTTGATAGCTTTTCTCGCGAATATTGTCGTCGCGAAACACCACGCGTAACGCGCCCATCACCAAGGAATCATTACCATACTCATAACGAATGTGCTTCATAATGCTGATCTGACTCGACAACTCGGGAGCCGAATCACCGATTTCTAACAACACATTGTTTAACTCATCGGTCAACACAGCAGATACGAAAGCATCATCGGAGGCGATATAGCTCAACGCTAATTCAAGGGCTTGATTATCTAGATTCCACATGTGAGAACCTAAGGCTTCAGACTGTACCGAAACAAGCTGGTCGAGGTGATGATGCAGTGATTCACGCTCATTAACGTAATGACGGTATTCCAAGATGGCAAACAGCAAGGTTAAACCAACAGCAGCCGTGGCAATGAAAATGGCTAACATTTTTAATGCTAACGAACGCGTGAGTCTCATCATATGTGCTTGTTTTCATCCTGAAAGTCAGCCATTACAAATCTGTTCCTACCCTGTTCCTTGGCTTGATATAAGGCAACATCGGCATAATTAAACAACTGCTCAATACTTGTCTCTTGGCTAGGAAATAGTCCTGCACCACCAATACTGACGGTCACATAAGGTGCTATTAACGAATACCTGTGTTCGATGGGTTTTGTTTGCAACAACTGACAAATTTGAGTGGCCACTTTTTCAAGTGCCGTAAGCTCAGTTAAAGGCATTACAATAACAAACTCCTCGCCGCCAAAACGAGCGACCAGATCAACACTCCTAAGCGGCATAGATTTCAACATGGAAGCGACTAGGGATAAGCATTCATCGCCCTGTTGATGACCATAATGATCGTTATAAGCCTTAAAAAAATCAATATCTAACACCAACAGGCCCAGCATGCCGCCGGAGCGCAATAGTTGCTGCCATTGGGCGGCTAAATACTCATCTAAACGACGTCGATTAGCCAGCCCAGTAAGCGGGTCTAACGTACTCAAGGCTTTTAATAAATCGCCTCGGCGCTTTAACTCGAGGTGATTGTGAACGCGCGCCCGCACAATAGCACTACTAAAAGGCTTGGTCACATAGTCAATGGCCCCCACGCGCAAACCTTCCTCTTCATCTGTCTCAGAGTCTTTAGCAGTAATAAAAATAACCGGAATATCCGCAGTATCAGGATTAGCCTTAATCTTCTTACAGACCTCGTATCCATCCATCCCAGGCATCACTATGTCCAGTAAAATGAGGTCAGGTTTATGTTCAATAACGCGACGTAAGGCCTGTTCGCCATTCTTTGCTACTATGGTGTCATACTGATGTTTCAATAACTCAACCAAAATACCTATGTTAATGGTCTCATCATCGACAATAAGAATTCGATACCGCGTTTCAACTTGCAACCTTAGATTCCTTTTTGTTATTAGTTGCACCTAGGCACATCAGCCTAGTTTTAATGCTAACTCGCACTGCTAAATAGTCCACTATATAACCTCAATATCGGCTAAGGCTCACATTTAACGCAACTGAGCGGAACTAAATATAGACATGAATATCAAACAGCTAAAAAATACGTCACCCAATATATAAACGACGAATATAACGAGCACTCGCGCAAGCCAGTTACCCCTTTTTCATCTAATACACAAGGACTCAGTGTTGCTGAAAAAACCCCTGTCATTTCAAGCTAAAATTTGTTTTACATTACTGGGGCTATCTAGTGTTTTAGCGTGCTTATTTATTTATGTATTTTTAAATATTAGCCAAAGTATTGGCGATGAATTTAGTCGTAATGCCCAAAATCAGTTAGCCGACACCTTGATCAATAATGTGCGAGAACAAGGGCTTGTCACAAGCCAGTTATTGGTCTCACAACTGAGCCAAGCAAATGAAATAAATCAGCTTAATAGCCTTCAAAACTTAGCTGAACTTGTCGAAAAAAACCACCTTAGTTATGCCTTCATTTATGATCATCTCGGGCAACTAATTGGCCCCTATCAACAGCAACAAAGCGCTTGGCCAGCCAATTTGCCCAAATTGCAGTATCAAGCCGAGCTAGTAAGCAATGGCATAGTCAATATTTTTAGCCCAATTACTAATGCCAACAGCGATCCTCACACTATGTTATTGATTGGTTTTCCAATCAGTGCCGCTGAAGAAACCAGCGTATTACGCAGCAGCTTGAAACAAAGCCTAGCGGACAGCTCTTTACAATTCTTAATTCAAACCGGAGTAGGGTTGATCCTAGTGACCTTGCTAGCTCTGGCCGCCAACTATTTTTTCTCTAGTAACATCATCCACTCTATTCGATTACTCACCAATCGTGCCCAACGTCTCGATGAAGGGGATTTGGAAGTCAGTTTGGTACTCGATCGTCAAGATGAACTGGGTCAGCTCTCACTGTCCTTGCAGCAAATGCGCAACAACCTGATCGATAACTACAATGAAATGTCTCAACTCGCTTGGTATGACCCGCTTACCGGGCTGTTTAATCGCGAAGGCGGCTTTCATCATGCTCGCATCTTGCTCAATCAAGAAGGACATCAAACCGCGAGCTTAGCCGTCATCAACCTGGATGGATTTCAACGCATCAACGATAACATGGGATATAAAGAAGGCGATGAAACCCTACAAGCCTTTGCCCGACGCTTGTCGCAACTAGTCACCCAGCTCGCCCCCAAGCACTTACTGGCGCGAGTGGGGGGCGATGAGTTTATGTTAGTCGTTGCTCATCAACAAAGTGAGTTACTTTGCGGCCAAATCGCCACCGAGCTGTTGGCATTGACCAAGCAAGCGATTCAAACTGCAAAAAATGCACATGCCCTTACCTTAAGCATTGGCATCGCATCCACCCCTAAAGACGCCAATGACTTTGAAAGCTTGATAAAGGCGGCCTCTATTGCCCTGCATACGGCAAAAAGTGAAGGGAAAAACCGCTTTACCCATTATCAAGCCGATGCCAATCAGCACGAATGGCAACCCGAAATACTTAAAAAAGCCCTCAAGCAAGCCATCGAAAGCCAACAATTGTTCGTGCTTTATCAAGGCATTTTTACCGCAGACAATAGCTTAGCTGGAGTAGAAGCGTTAGTGCGTTGGAATCACCCTAAATTGGGCCCTATCGCGCCTTCGCAGTTTATTCCGATTGCCGAACAATCCGCACCGTTAATTGAAGATTTAACCTTATACGTACTCGAGCAAAGCTGCGCCGCCTTCGAGGATCTATTAACCAACGACAAAGAGCAATTTCGTATCTCGCTCAACATTGCCGCTTGTCTATTGAATAACCCTGAATTAGCCGAATTACTGCTTTATAGTTTGAGTGAATATCAAGTTAAGGCAGAGCGCATTATTTTAGAAATAACCGAAACGCAGCTATTGTCAGATATGGATTTCTGCTGTCAGCAATTGGACAAGTTGAAAGCCGCAGGGTTTACCCTTTGGATAGATGACTTTGGTACCGGCTACTCATCCCTAAGCTATTTGCATAAACTCCCTGTCGACGGGATCAAAATTGATCATAGCTTTATCGATCAACTAGAGCACTCTAATGCTAGCCAAGCATTTATTCATGCCATCGTCGAATTATCAAGGGCACTACAAGTAGAAACCCTAGCAGAAGGCATAGAGAATGCCGCTCAGCATGAAATACTGAAAAGCTATGGCTGCCATTGGTTCCAAGGTTTCTATCTACATAAGCCTGCAAATCAGCTTAATGTTCACGCTTTTCGCCAACATTGCAAACCACGCATCAAAAGCAACCAAAACGAAAGACGAGTCAAAGCGTATTCGGTCACCTAAGCAGAATATCGACGAATCAACGCACTAGCTTAATGACAATCGTGGGCGACGCTGTTTACGCAGATTACACCAAGCGAAAAATTGCAATATGGCAATCAACAATAAACCCAGTAGCAACCCAGCAATAGCAAACGCATAAAAATTGCTACCTGCATACACAAATGCGCGTGGTGTTTGTTCTCCCTGATAAGCCACCATCAAGGCTTGATCAGTCAGCTGGGCAAACCTGGTTGTCACCCTAAGGGAAACACTACTCGGTTGCTGCGCCTGTAATGCTTGACCAGCCACACGATAGTTAAACTGAAGTTGATCCGGCCCCATCTGCCAACTATCAATCGTGACCCTGGGCCAAGTTTTAATCTCATCTTCGACATCATTAACGGCATTAAAGTGCATTAAGCTGTATAGGGATAATGCCACCACAGCTAAAGCGACTAATTGGCCCAAACGAATCACTAAACGGTAAACCCGGCTGCGTCGAGATGATTGCTCTTGCACCTGCATAGCACGTACGCGCAGCGAGGCATCAACCACCCCTAAATCATAAGTTTCCATTAGGTACTTTTGGGCTTGTAGTGGCTGCCCCTGCCCAAGAAGCGCCAAAAACGTGGCATCTTTTCTTATTTTATCGTCCATGTGCTTTATCTAGCCAAACTGGCTAACTACCTTGTCGTTATTATTCTAGAAGCAAACCATCCCCTTAGCGGACACAGCTACAACTTATGAGAGGCGAATATTGAGCTACAGACTCAATTATTATTAAGTGCATTAGGATAGGACAAAAGGTTATTTCAAACAGGGAAGTGGTTAACAAAACAGCAAGTTAATGCTGGTTATTGCTCATTTGAAAAAATGTAATAAGCGGCGAACCACTTATTACATTGTATTAAATTGCTTGAAGCGATTATCTCATCTATCAGATAATGACTCGCTCAATGAATAGACTCATTTAAAAAGTAACGTTCGCCATTAAAATGAGCAAAGACATAATCCAGCATCGGATGACGAATATGTTCATGGTCATCACTAACAATCAGATTCGACTCGGCAATATAAGCTAACTTGTTTGAGTCATCGACCATCACTAAATACCAAGGTTGCATCATATCCGTTTCAGAGCTCAGTAAGTGTTGATACTGCTGCTCAGCGATATTAAAAGTGGCATCAACACCATAAATCACACCTCTATAGCCGTGGATCTGGTGTTTAACTAATTGGCCCATATTAAATTTGCAATGTGTCATCAGCTTCTCCTTGCGATCAGCACTCGTACTACCTTGCTATTACGTTGCTTATTATCTAATAGGTGCAATATATTAAATAATTAGGCTATTGCTTATTTGAGTCTCGCTGCTACCGCATTTAAACTAGCGAGCCAAAATAACCCAAGTTGGATGCACCATGCTTTTTTCCGTTCTCTTTAGTTTTAGTTTGCTTAGCCTGTCTTTGCTCGCTCCTCTTTTTGGTTTCACTTGGTTTGACTTTGCACCAGCCAGTGATGATATAGGTAACATACTGATTGGAATTAGCTTTACCGGTTCAATTCAAGGCATCTTGTTGCCAATCATATTTTTATCAATTCATTATTCGAAGACGGCAAAAGAGTGCTGGCGCACTTTCTATTGCCTTTTTCCGCTATTTATCTTGGCTCTATTGATTGGCTGGGGACTACAAGCCATCACTCAACAGCCCATGCCTAATGTTGTTAACTTAGTTCATGGTGGCCTACTTGAATCCAACTACTATCAGCTAACCAGCGCGGAACAACACCAAGCCATGATGGCCGCACTGGAGCAAAGCAATGGTCTGGCCAACTACATCAAATCTGAGTGGTTACAATGGACAGGCTATGCCATGCCTGCATTTCATGCCATCGCCAGCTTTACGGTTGCTTTGTACTTCGCAGGCCTTTTCTTCAACCGCCAACAACACATTACTGCTTTGTTAATCTTAGGCTGGGCCCACACCGCCGTATTTATTCGTTTGTTGTTAGATATGCAAAGACCACTGGATCTGTTCATTGGGTTGGTCATTGCTGCCTTGTGCGCCCAATTAGCGACGCTCTATCTCCGCAGCAATATCAAAAAAGACGATGCGATAAAAGCATTACGCGAGAAGAAACTCGCCGAGTCAAACCCAACTGACTAATGCTTTGATATCATTAAGTCGCTCCCATAAGCTAGCCATTAACTCATGCTTTAAGCTGAAAAAATGATCGCCGTAGCAAAACGAATGGCTAGTTAACAAATCTTGCAATCTGCTTCACTATTTCCGTAATAAATAATCAAAATGTTATAAACTTGATATATCTTAGCTCTATAAATTAACGATTTAGATATAAAGCCATGACATTCAAACGCAACTTCAGTTTACTGCAGTGCACTCATTATCTGACTATTTGGTTGTTATTTTGCTTCTCTCCCACACTGCTAGCTTCATCGTTAACTTACACCTCCCTTAATACTTATCTCAGTCAACACCCAAACCAGCAAGCCGTGAGTGAACGCTTCGCACTTCGAGTTAGAGGGTCAAGCCAAGCAATAGGTATCAAACAACAACGCCCTGTGCGCATTTTTGTCATTTATCCCGGCAAACAAATTTCCGATTATTGGCGACGCAGCATCGCTTCTTTCACCGCACGGTTAGATGAACTTAACATCCAATACGAAATTAAAACCCACTACACCCGCCCCGCGATGGCCCAAGAACAGCAAGAAAGGTTGCTAAATCGCGCAACCCGATATCGCGCTGACTACGTTATCTTCACCCTAGATACCCACAAACACAGTGAACTGATTGAACGCTTGCTTAAGGTCGGTATCAGTAAAATAATTCTGCAAAACATCACCACCCCAGTGGCACAATGGCAGGCTAACCCGCCCTTTTTATATGTCGGGTTTGACCACGAAGCAGGCAGCCGTCAACTTAGCCAATTTTTTAAGCAAGCCACACAAAATTCAGGTGATTACGGCGTGGTGTACTGGTCTCCAGGGCTAATCAGTGAAGCCCGAGGACAAAGTTTTATCGAGGAGTTAAAGCAAACTTCCGACCTCAATCTAACCCAAAGCTACTACACTCAAGCATCGCGCCAATCGGCCTATCGCAGCGCCTTATCCATACTCAAGCACAATCCTCAGGTTAAATTTATCTATGCGTGTGCGACCGATGTAGCTCTGGGCGTATTGGATGCCCTAAAAGAAACCGGTTTGAAAAACAAAATCATGGTCAATGGTTGGGGTGGCGGTGAACAAGAGCTTGCGGCCATTGAGCAAGGAGAGTTGGATGTCACCGTGATGCGAATGAATGATGATAACGGTGTAGCCATGGCGGAAGCGATCAGCTTAGATATTCAAGGCCTAGCCTCGCAAGTGCCGCAAGTTTACTCGGGTGACTTTGCTATTGTTAGCAAGCAAACACCATCAAGCAAACTTGAGCAATTAAAAGCCATCGCTTTTCGCTACTCCGGCATACCTCAAAACATCGCAACAAAGAAGCTTAGCCAAGGCAATACCGCAGCAATAAAAAGCGAAACTAGCCAAGTTAGCCAATAAGATAATTAGGCTGGACGGGCATTTTCACGCAGCCAAGCTACGGTTTCTGCCGCAATATTGAACGCATTTTCGCCCAAAGGAATAATCAGTTCTGTTTTTGGCGGTAAGGTTTGAATTAAATCGCCGCCTTGCACCTGGCTAATCTGATTACTCAGCTCGGCCACATCCACACCAAACTGTGATATCACCAAAGATTGCACGCCCGGGTTAACCTGAGAAGGCGCATAGGCAGGGGTGTATTGCTCACCTTGTGGGGTTTTAATGGCATTTAAAGGCACATAGAACACGGTATTTAAAAATACTGGCCACAAATCATTCTGATCTGTACTGCCGTGCTCCAATCCTTCAATCAACTTGATAAATTCGGTTTTTTCTCGTGCTGTCATCATGACGTCCTTGTTTACTATGACTAGCGCCATATTGCACCATCTGCCGACAACAAAGAAGGGTTAAAACCTTAACTGCCTCACACCTTAATAATAAAGGCAGCATAATTGATAGGAATTTGGCAAAATTGACCTACCGCGACTTTGAACCCGTCATCGCAGCAGGCAAGCATGAACATCACCTTAAAACAGCTCCGCATTTTTACTACGCTCGCCAAAAGTGCCAACATAGGCATCGCCGCACAAAGCCTATGTTTAACCAAACCCGCTGTCAGCATGGCTCTGAAAGAGCTCGAAAGTCAGCTCAATCAAACCTTGTTCGAACGCTTACCCAATCGACTACGCCTCAACAGCCAAGGCGAACTGCTATTACCACTGGCACACGAGCTACTGTCGCGCAGTGAAGAGATCAGTCATTTATTTGAGGACCAAGCGCTCACCGGAGAGTTGCACCTAGGTTGCAGTAAAACCATAGGTAATCAGTTAATGCCCGCTATATTAGCGCAATTTCGACAGCAAACTGGCCACCAAAGGCAAAGCCTGCAAATTATGAACAGCCGCGATGTGTGCCAGCAAATCGCCAATTACGAGCTGGATTTAGGCCTGATCGAAGCCAATGTCTGTTTACCCGGCCAAGTATTAGCGCCTTGGCATCAAGACACCATGTGCATTATCGCCCCACCCAATCACCCACTGGCGCAGCAAAAACAGCTGCCATTGGCCGCGTTAGAGCAACAAAATTGGGTGCTACGTGAAGACGGCTCAGGCAGTCGGGCTTGGTTTAATCGCGAAGTGGCGGCGCATTTGCAACATTGGCAGTTAACCCTTGAGCTTAACGAAGCCATGGGCATTATTAACTGTGTGGCCAATAACTTAGGCTTATCTTGTATCTCTGAGCTAACGGCCAGTGATGCCTTGCAGAGCGGTAAGGTGGTGGCGCTCGATCTGGCTCAACCCCTGACGCGACCGCTGTTTTTGGTGTACCAACAAAACAAGCGCCATAGCCCAGTATGTCAGCGCTTTATTGAACATTTGCAGTGCTGTGTTGACAGGCTTTAGTTACATAATGAAACACCTCAAGCCAAGACAAGTCTTAGACAAGTCACGCTTTGTTATACGAAACGCCGTGAAATCATCCATCAATAATCGGTGATGACCTAACTGCCGCATCCATGCGGCAGATATTCGTCTAACAAAGTATGACTTATTGGCCAGGATTACCCCGCCTATTTCACCTGAAACTGACGCTGGCTGCGCACTTGGTCACGAACATAGTGCAGCGCAACATAAGCCACCACCAATGTCGCCACCACTAACTCTAGCTTAGCTAACTGAATTAACAGCTGTGCCCAGCTTGGGTTGTAGCCTTGCTCCAACACAAAACCAGCCAGTTTAAATAGCGCCGTGGCACCAATGACCGTAGGAAAGGTAAAGGCCGCAAAACCGGGGCTAAATGGCAATTGCAATAAGCGAAAGAACGCCAAGTACAAGAAGCCGGTCATCAAAATAGCCAACACCAACAAGCCCACCAACAAGGTCTCATTAGGCTCGGCAATCAGGTTTAAATAACCCGCTAAGCTTAGGCTGGCTGGCGCAGCTAATATGGCTAAGGTTGGCTTCGCCGCATCGGGCAAGGCACCGCAGCAACAAAGACGAAACAACATAATGGGCAACAAGATAGCGTAACAAGTTAAGCCAAAATACAACAAGGCCGTAGCTAAGCCATTAAACTGACTAGCTGGACAAGTTAACGCCGCCACGATAATACCCACTGGCGGTACAAACCAGCTGGGCACCATGTCTGCCAACTTAAACTGACGCAAACGATGGTAGCTAAACATAACTAAAAAGGTGATATGCAAAGCCACCGCGGCCAACCAAACCAGTTTTACCCCCAACATTTGATGGCTAGCAAAGGTGCTTGCCACTACCATGCTCGCCATGGCAAAAGTAGGCACCACACTGCCGACCACAGGATGCGCTAAATCAGCTAACAGACGATCAGGGTGCAACACAAACTTAATCAGCAACACCAGCAATAATACGGCCGCGATTTGAGCACTCAATAACTGAAAATGCGCCGCACCCGACACCATTTGATCCCAACCCCAACCTAAACTAGCAATGGCTAAAGCCAAGCCTGCCATCGGCGTGTGGATCATGGTGGTACGTTGCTTAATGTGCTTCATGGTGTTGCCCTCTGTATTCACTGCTTGCTAGTGTAGGGCAATCTAAAAGGTAAGAATATTTGAATATATTTAATACAGCGTTAATTTTGATTTAACACAAGATTTATTCTGTTACAGCTCATTGGCTTTGCGATAAGCCCCTTGATAATCAAAAATCTTATCGCTGATTTGCCAAAAGTGCTTTTGCTTACGAGCAATCACAAAGTCCGGCGCCACCAACTGCTCACTGTGGGCGAGCACTTGGCTTAACTCAGTAAAGGTTTGCGCCGCACTGCCTTGGCCATTGCGGCGGCCAAATTGCTGATTAAAGATAAACCGCTGACCTTGATTGGCGAGGTTAAAATACTCCACCAGCTCTAAGCCTTGCTCATCATAATAGGTCAACTTGAGCTTGCCTTGATGCTCACTGAGCACCATACCCGCGCAGCGGATCACCAGTGCGTCTTTAAGCTTTAACGCCGCTTTAAGCTTATCGTCGGGGTCGACTAAAGGCTGCTGACACTCATGGCAAACTCGAGCCGCAATATCATTTTCGGCATTGCAGTTGGGGCAGTTTTTAAAGCGAAATCGAAAGTCACACAGCTCAACCTCGCCTTGCTCAGATTCGAAAAAGCCCTGACAGCGCCGGCCAAAATGCTCGGTGACCTTGCCTTGACCATCGGTTCGCCCCCAAAATACATTGGCAAAACCACAGGCCGGACAAAGCACTTGCACCGGCTCGGTATCCCCTGCGGGTTTCTTTTCGCCCACTTCCGGCGCGTACAAATCATATTGATTTCCCGCATAATCAATCACCAAGCAATCTTGCTTACCCGACGCTAAACGCAAGCCACGACCGACAATTTGCTGATATAAGCTGACCGACTCGGTGGGGCGCAAAATGGCAATAAAATCCACATGAGGGGCATCAAAGCCCGTGGTCAGTACCGACACATTAACCAAATAGCGGATGGTTTTGGCCTTAAAGGCTTGGATCAGGGCATCGCGCTCGGGGGTGGGGGTATCGCCGGTGATCAAGGCGCAGGATTGCTCGGCTAGATAACCCGCGATTTCCTTAGCATGCATCACGGTGGCGGCAAAGATCATCACTCCTTGGCGATCTTGCTCATCGGTCAGCTGCTGAATATGTTCGATGATACTTAAAGTGGCACGCTGCTGGCTACGCAGCAAGGTATTCACCTCGTCAGCCTTATATTCACCGTTGGCGGTGGCCGATAAACTAGAAAAGTCATACATGGCCACGCTGGCGTCAATTTGCGTTGGCGGCGTCAGGTAGTTATGTTTGATCATATAGCGCAGCGGCAGCTCATAAATACAGCGGCTAAACACCTTGGCCTCAGTGCTGCGCACCATACCGTGATAATGGTATTGGTAGATCCAACCCGTGCCCATGCGATAAGGCGTCGCGGTCAGCCCTAGCACTTTAAGCTGTGGGTTAAATTCCTTTAACTGTTTGATCACTTGCTGATATTGACTGGTATCCTGCGCAGCCACGCGGTGGCACTCGTCGATGATCAACAGCGAATATTGCTCGGCAAAGGCTGCCAGATTACGCGACACCGATTGCACACTGGCGAAAGTCACCTGATGCTGGGTATTTTTTTGCTTTAAGCCCGCCGAAAATATCCCCGCCGACAGGCCATAGCTTTGATACTTGGCGTGGTTTTGCTCCACCAGCTCCTTAACATGGGCTAACACCAACACCCGACGCCGCGCCAATCTGGCTAATTCAGCGATGACTAAGCTTTTACCCGCCCCCGTTGGCAACACGATCACCGCCGTCTCATCACTGCGACGAAAATGGTGCAAGGTGGCATCAACAGCCTCTTGTTGGTAACTGCGTAGGGTGAAGGTTGGCATCAATTAGCTCTATTAAACAGTAGGTTACGGCCAAACATCAAGCCGCTGGAGGCGTGACTGCTCCCCCATGCGGCAAGGTTGGTTTAAGCACTCAGGTCTGATCCGTCCTGCGGTAATGCAGGCTCAAAATCCAATAAATTTCGCTTGTCAAAATAATGGGCCAGCATCAGAGCAAGTACGCATATTCCCAGCCCCAACACTTTAGGGACAGGTAATAGTATTAAGGTAGCAAACAAGGCCGCCAACACAGGCAAGTACACCCACCTCGCTTTTAGGGATTCTTTGGTCGACATTTTACGCGCACGTAGCGCGGTGGCATAAAGCATACGTATTTGTCGGTTTTTATGAATCGAAATACCCGCATTGAATGATTTTGAATTGATCATGGCGATAGTGACGTGATACTCGTTGCCATTAGCCACAAAGTGGTCACCCACACTGCTTTTTAATGAAAACCCTTTGACCTGACGCTCTCCGTTTAACCAAATTTCGCGATAACCAAGCACATTATATTTCAGCAGTATCTCATCTTCATCACAGCAAAAAGTGAGACTATTCGTCATCACAAAATGCCGGGGGCGATAGTTTTTCAACGGCACCTGGTTGATGATATCCACCATGCTATTGGTCTCATTCACCAAGGAACTGTCTGCCTGATTACGCTCTGCGTCGTCACTATCAGCACTTGTCGCTTGGGTCTGCTCGGGTTGCGCCGCAGCAACGATGGGCTTAACGTCAATGCTGATGCTCACTTCATCGGGCAAATCAGCCAGTAGCTGTTCAATGATGGCGGTTATCTTAGTTGGCCAACTTTCAATGTCGGGCAACATCACAGGATCAAATGGGTAAATGCCGATATAAAAGGGCTCGTTGTTCCCTCCCATGCAATCCATAAAGACTTCACCAGCAATGACTTTATCGCCTGCTTCCAGATCATATTCCCGTGCCAATATCGGGCATAAAGGAGGCAATATCGCTTCACGGATCACCCATTTTTTCAGGGTATCGAGCACCTTGGTTTCATCTGGCGAATTGGCTATGATCCCGTCAATGCGAATAAAGAAGTCGGCCTTGGTATAAGTGCTAGCAAGAGGCGCCTCACCTTTTATCTGCGCAGCAAAGCTAGCAAGGGGTGGTAGCTCAGACTCGGCGATAAATTCACCCTTGATCATCCACAGAGGAATATAGTCACTTTCAACCTCAGGCAAGATGCCAAACTGGTGATAGCAATAAGAAGCAATGGCAGTGATCAGCAAGAATATCCAGCCTGCGGAGTCAAAATGATCCATTTCGCTGCGGGTGTACCAAGCCTTATGGGCATCTAATGCCTTAATCAGTGCGCCTTGATAACCCGTTTCACGCTCTGTACTGAGTACGACCCCTAATAACTCGGCGACAGGTAAGTAAAGTTGATAAACAGCATTGGCACAATATTCATCGTCAAAATACTCAGGCGCGGAATAGGTAATGATATCGCCAAGCAGCTGAGCCAGATCGGCTCCCGGCGTAAAAATCCCCTTCAGCAAACGCATAAATACTTTATTAAATGCTGTTGCACCACTCACACCCGCATTCTTAGCAAAAACGCCTTCATCTAAACGGTGTAAAACCGCAAGCTGCTCACTGTCGCGCAGTATCATGGCGATGGCATAGGCATTTAACCAAGTGTGAAACATCAGGTTATCGTCACTTTGTGCTTCGCCTGTGTAGGTTTTGTGCTCCAACGTGAGTGTCACTGGCTGGCCGACATGAACAGCCATGCAAATGGGGTTGTAATACATTTGCCCTAGGTTAATCAAGGCGCGCTGGCGCATGGCCTGTGGCGCGTCCAATAATTGGCTGTAACCAAGCAGTCTTTGTGTATCAGATACGCTACCCAGCATATTATGTTTTGTCGAGTAACATTCATAAGACTCATTCCACTCCTCTAAAGATTCAATAAAGTTGGAAGAAATTGAATCGATTCGATTTTGTTCATGAATCAACTGTTTAAAATGATGCGGATAGACTGCCATTTGCTCGCCTTTAACGTTTTAATCAACGCCATTGTTAGTGATGAATATCGGCAATGATAAAGACCTAGCATGTTTGGGTAAAGTGGGGGGGTCAAGCAGGATGCAAGGTGTCACAAAAGCCATCACTCATGCCAGCATTCATTGCATTACAGAGCGATGACTTCGTGATAGGGTGAAGGTTAACCCTCTTTATTAATCTGATGAGCTTCGTCCATCACACGCTGGCCATTGTCATCGACTAACCAGAGGCGGTTTTCACCGACAAACAACTCGGTGCCGTCGGCTAAGGTGATGGTATTACCGGCTTGATTCCAGCTAAATGGCGCTTCTTCAATCACAGCCGCGCCCATTTTGCCTAGATAATTACGGCTAAGGGCATAGCTATTGTCGGCTTTAAGCTCTAATAAGATTTCGATGCCATCGCAATCTTTACAAGGCAAGGTGCCACGATAGGTGCCAGGCCAATCCAGTGACACTTTCGCGCTATCACCAACGGGCAGCTGCGGTGCTATCGTCACTTCTTCCACCACAACAACCTCTTCTATTACTTCTTCAATAATAACAGGCTCTGATGTGGGCTTAGTCTCCGTCGTCTCTGACTGACAACCAACCAATGCTAAGCTGCCTAATAACGGAATAAGTAATGCGTGTTTCATTGCAGTGCTCCTAGAATAATTTCAAGTCACAGCATCGAATGCTGTCAATGACTCAACCATAATAGCTAGCACTGTGTCTGTATAGTAGGAAAAACCCCTATTGCTCAGGATAATAGCCTAAGTTTATCGGGGTTACTGCAAGCATCAACCCGCTTTAGCAATGAGCTCCTGCTGAGCATTGTAGATATTCAATGCCGTAACGACCGCATTAAATGATGCCGTCATAATATCTTGATGCACCGCAATACCTAGCACTCGGCTGTCTTGAATTTTCACTAATAGATAAGTGATGGCTTCGGCTTCAGCTCCCGAGGTCATGGCGTGCTCGGCGAAATCGATCACATCGATACGTAAACCGGTTTGTTGCTGTAAACCATTAACAAAGGCGTCTAACGCACCGCGACCAATTCCTTCTATGGTTAATTGACGCGCCGCTTCACCTTGGTAGCTCAACTGCGCCTTAACGTGATCGCTTTGCTTACGTTCGATTTGGTAATCCCCTAATACATAAGGGCCCGAGGTCGATAGGTAAGTCTGCTTGAATAAGGTGCTGATTTGATTAGGTGAGACTTCCGCGCCCGTTTGCTCGGCGGTTTTTTGCACCACACCACTGAATTCAATTTGCGCCCAGCGCGGTAATTGCACCCCTAACTCGCGCTCTAAGATCCAAGCGATACCGCCCTTACCCGATTGACTGTTAATACGGATCACCTCTTGGTAATCACGGCCTAAGTCGGTTGGGTCGATTGGCAAGTAAGCCACATTCCAAATGTCGCCCTCTTGGCGCTGCGCCAAGCATTTCTTGATCGCATCCTGATGGCTACCTGAAAATGCCGTGAACACTAATTCACCGGCATAAGGATGGCGTGGGTGCACGGGTAATTGAGTACACGCCTTAACGGTCTGCACCACCTCATCTATGTTAGAAAAGTCTAACTCAGGGTCAATCCCTTGGCTGTATAGGTTCATCGCCATGGTCACCACGTCCATATTACCGGTACGCTCACCATTACCTAATAAAGTGCCTTCAATGCGATCGGCACCCGCCATGACGCCTAGCTCTGCGGCGGCCACACCACAGCCACGGTCGTTGTGGGTATGCAAACTAATAATGATTTGGTCGCGTTTCGCAACATGGTTAATAAACCATTCAATTTGGTCGGCGTAGACATTCGGGGTCGCCATTTCAACCGTGGCAGGCAAGTTAATAATTACCTTGTCGTCACCTTCAGGTTGCCAAGTGGCGACCACGGCATCACAAATTTCCACCGCAAAGTCTAATTCTGTGCCGGTAAAGCTCTCAGGTGAATATTGCAAAGTCCATTGTGTTTCTGGGTTGGCTTGGGCAAGGGCTTTAACACACTCGGTGCCTTTAACCGCAATATCAATAATGCCAGCGCGATCTAATTTAAATACTTGCTCACGTTGTACCGTTGAAGTGGAATTATATAGATGCACCACGGCACGTTTCGCACCCTTTAACGCTTCAAAACTGCGCTCGATTAAGGCCGGACGGGCTTGAGTTAGCACTTGGATGGTTACGTCATCAGGGATCTGGTCTTCTTCTATCAACCAACGTACAAAATCAAAGTCGGGTTGAGAGGCGGCAGGAAAACCCACTTCGATTTCTTTAAAGCCAACTTTAACCAACAAGGCCCACAGCACTTTTTTCTGCTCTACCGACATCGGCTCGATAAGCGCTTGGTTGCCATCGCGTAAATCCACGCTACACCATAGCGGCGCTTGTTCAATCACCTTATCTGGCCATGTTCTATTGACCATTTTAATTGGTTGAAACGCTTGATATTTCTTATGGTTAAACGATGACATACAAACCCTTAGCAACAAACAATGATTTTTTTAATTGCTGCTAGTATAAAGAGAAGGATTGGCAATATCTTAGCTAAATACATTACATTAAGTAAAAATAGCGCAACACATACCCAAGTTTTATATACATTGCGCAATATATCACTCAATATCATCCAGATTGACATGACATGACGGTTTTTGAACGATATGCTTTACTTAGCATTATTATTATATTTTTCTAGACACCAAGCAGGCTGGCGTCTAAAACCTAGTAATCCTTCTTAAAATAACATCGACAAAAAGGCGACCTTATGGTGGATGATGATGAAATCCTGATCTTTGAGGATGACGAACCAAGCGCAGCTAAGCCGACAAGCCAAGCCAAAGAAGATCGTTTTTGGAAGGTGATGATTGTCGATGATGAACAAGACATTCACTCGGTCACTCGCATGGTCACCCACCAAATGCAGTTCATGGGTTTACCGGTCAAAACCATCAGTGCTTATTCTGGCGCTGAAGCCAAGCGTTTAATTCAAGAACACCCTGACACCGCCCTGATGTTTTTAGATGTTGTGATGGAAACCGATCACGCCGGTCTTGATGTGGTGAAATTTGTGCGAAATGAGCTGCAAAACACCCAAACACGCATCATTTTACGCACCGGTCAGCCCGGCCAAGCACCCGAGCTAAATGTGATCGTGGAATACGATATTAATGACTACAAAGAAAAATCAGAGTTAACGTCACAAAAATTACGCACAACTATCTTTGCTTCGTTAAGAAACTACCGTGATATTCAAGCTATCGAGATCACCAAACACAATCTTGAAGCCATGATTAAATATTCTCATGAGCTATTACACGAGCAAGCCATTCATGACTTCGCCAGTCATGTGCTGCGTCAAATCACAACCTTACTGCACCTAGGCGATGACGCCTTATATTATCGCACGGCTCATAATGGAGATGACAAAGAAGTATTAGTCGGCATAGGTGAATTTGCCGCCTACTCCGACAAGGTCCTTCGTGAATTACCCCCCGAGATCCAAGCCGAACTAAATGAAGTGCACCGCACCCAAAACAACTTATATTACGGCGATCGCTACATTGCCTATTTCAAAACGGCGGAAGGCTCTGAGCATATTCTCTATTCAAGGGGGAAACCTCGCCATGAATTCTCAGAGTATGATCAACACCTTATTGAGGTTTATTGCCATCATGTTGCAACCGCTTTCAGTGCATTTCATAAAAAATAAGCCTAGCTCACACTATGCTCTGAGTTATATGGGTAATCCCTAATAGTCGTTTGACCGCATCCTTCTTATAGTCCTAGTTATCACTAAAGGAGGATGAATAGATGGCTCACATTATTTTCTACGCTGATTACGATAAAACCACTAAACAAAAGCAAAGACAAAGAAAAGAGGTTGTGCTCACTCACCAAAATGATAAGGGCAACAGCTTTCAGGTAAGCCGTGATATGTTAGATGAGGAAATCACCTTTACGCCATTGTGGGAAACATCGACTCCACCTCGAATAAATCTATAAAAATTCGATAATATCGGCATAAAACCATCCTGCGACTGGTCAAAGCATAGATAAAAAAGCTATATTTATTTTATCTTTGACCAGAAAGAAATAATCAATCCTATGTTCAAGCGTTTATCGCTACACTTGCTGTTACTTAGCTTACTTTGCCTCTCTCCTTATGGCTTAACCAAAACCTTAGTAAAAGTTGGCGGTTACCCCTTTGCGCCTTATGTTACCAAATCGGCTAGTGGCGAGTATTCAGGTTTAACCCTAGATTTGATTGAACAGCTCAATCTGATCCAAGATAAGTATCAATTCACCTTTGTTTCAACATCAAGCCCATATCGCTATCAAGCGTTTAGCCGCAATCGCTTCGAATTGATGTTTTTTGAAAATAAGATGTGGGGCTGGCAACACGCAGACTTCTATACCTTACCCTTGCCCATCGATGACGGTGAGGTCTACATAGCGAAAAAAGATCCGGCAAGCTCAGCAAATTACTTTACCGATCTTGCCACTAAAAAATTGGTGCTCGTTGAAGGCTATCATTACAACATCACCAATGATTTGACGGATAAAGCGATATTAAGAAAGCAATTTGACGTCACCTTTGTCACCAATAACAATGCCAGCATAGAGGCCATATTGCGCGGCCGTGGCGAGGTAGCCCCAGTGACATGGTCTTATTTGCAGCACTATTTTAGGCAGCACCCTGAGTCAAAAGAGCAAATCATTAGCTCAGAGCGTTGGGATCAGCGTTATCAGCATCAGGTACTCTTAAGCCACTCAGCGGCAATCAGTTACGATGAACTCCTAATGTTAATTCAAGATCTTGATAAAAAAGGAGTTATCGACCAGCTTGTCACAACCTATCAACTGAGCCGTAAAGTGAATTATCGCTAACATCGCTAGCGCTAACCTAGATTCTTGATTAAACTGACGCCTTCTGCCGTTGTCTAAAGAGAGCTCTATGCGCCTAGATAAATTCCTCTGTGAAGCCACCCCTTGGTCTCGAGCTGAAGCCAAAAAAGCCATTGCCAGAGGCCGCGTTAGGCTCGCGGGTGAATTAATTACCGATCCAGGTTACAAGGTAAAGGATGATGCAGCCATCGAGCTAGATGGGGTATTGCTGCAGCGACAAGGACCCGTCTATATTGCCCTATACAAACCTGAAGGCTACATTTGTGCGACCCAAGACGAAGTTTATCCCTGTGTTTTAAACTTAATAGACCAACCTCATCAACACCCATTGCATCCTGCCGGACGCCTAGATGTAGATACCACCGGATTAGTATTGTTGACCAGTGATGGGCAGTGGTCACACCGTGTCACCTCGCCGAAAAAGCACTGCCACAAGGTGTATCATGTTGAACTCGCTGAGCCCATCTGTGCCGATGCGCAAGCGCAATGTGAAGCGGGCATTTTATTGCATAACGAAACCAAGCCTACCCGTCCAGCCAAACTGGAAATCGTCACCCCGACACACGTGGTGATCACCTTACAAGAAGGCAAGTATCACCAAGTAAAACGCATGTTTGCGGCATTGAACAACAAGGTCATTAAACTGCATCGAGCCAGCGTAGGTCCGGTGGATTTAACCGATCTTAACGAGGGGCAATGGCGCTATTTAACGCCAGCAGAAATAGCCGCCTTTTAAGCGGCAACACGCATTACGAGTCGCTAACAATATAGCCAGTGGCAGGATTAGGCCCGTAGCTAAACTTCACCTTAACTTGCTCGTACAGCATGGTTTCGACCTTTGCCAAAAATGCCTCACCCGCTTGGTGGGGCTTGTATTTAAACATGGCTTCGATAGCCATGCGCATCCCCTTGGCTTCAGGTTCGGCCTGATAGACCTCACCGGTACGAATAAATTCCAAATAGGTATTTATCTTGGTTTGCAAGGTGTACAGATGCACATCTTCCTCATCCCATTCCAATGCATCCAAAATAGTTAATACTAAGGTTTCGTTTTCTTTGTCGATACTAATAAGGTCTACCGTATCTAGCTGTTCTACGCTCATTGTTAACCTTCTACTGCTTGTAAACTCTGCTCCACCAAGGCGGGGATGTTGTCGATTGCGCTGCCTTGACGAAAATGAGAAACCACTTGTTCAGCCATCGCAACCAAGCTGGCTTGCTCATAGCCATTGTTTTTAACTTGTTGATATAGGTGTTCTAAAAAAGCATTAGCGCCAAGATAACGCCACTGTGCCAAATGCACTAACTCCCGACAATGCAAGCTCCAATCATCACCATGTTGGCGCAAAATATAATAGCCATGCTGATAAGCAATGGAATTAAGCTGCGAAGGCAGCCAATGTTTAGCCAACATGCCCTTGATACCGCCTAACTCAGGCATAGGCAAGGTATCAACCACCATAAACCGACATTGACGTAAAAAGTCATCGGGAAAGTAGCCTTGAAGGTAAGGTGCAAGCACCTCACAAGAATGCATCTCTTGCTGATGCTGTTGACCCAATTGCTGCATCCAGTGAATGATTTGCTCTGTCATCGTACGCCTGCTTTAATCTGCCATATCGGAACTGTCCTCGTCCCAGTCATCTTCTTCAATTAACCCAGATGCCAGCGCTGCTTGCTCAACCAAAGCAGCAAAGCCAAGACAGAAATCGGGCATTAAGTCATACATCTCTTGGCTAAAACGCCCTAGATCCGCATCATCTTGCAACTCAACAATTCCTTGCGCATTGTCTTTACTGGCAAAAAAGCTCAAGGTCATGTACGCCATCGAAAATGCTTCGGTGAGCTCTTCATCTTCCGGCAGCGCATCGAGGAGGGCTTCGGCATAATCGGCACTGCCGGCCGCAAAGCCAAGACACCATTCATGCAGAGGATGACCAGCCAGAAAGTTAGCATCACATCCAGCCGAAAACTCCAATTGCTCCGGTAATTGCATGCCTTGCTCATAAACTTGCTGGCTGATTTGATTGTGTAAGGTGATCAAAGCGAACAATTTGTCTTCGGCAATATCGCTCGGCAACTGCCCGCCCAAAATTTGTGCTAACCAAACATCGGTCGGCACCGGCTTAGGCGCACATACCAAGGCAAATAAAAAGCCCTTCGTCGCCATCAATGAAAAGGTATTGTTAGGGGTGTCGGCACTGTTTAACCAGGCCGATAGCAGCACTTCGTCTTGCTGACTTAAACTTGAAGCTAATTCCACGTCGGTTGTTCCAATATTGGCACTAAAGAGTATAGCGTAATGGTTGCTTGCTATTGCTTAGGGCTAGCACTGATATAATTCAGTGGGCCAGCCCATTAGTTATTAATCGTAAATCGTTGGGATAGGTCGACGTTTATGTTGAGTGCGTTGATAGATAGCGATCAATTTAGCTTCTACCTCGGCAGGCACGGTTTTACCTTCAAGAAAATCATCTATTTGGTCATAACTCATGCCAAGGGCAACCTCATCTTCCAGTTGCGGTTTAAGCGACTCTAAATCCGCCGTGGGCGCTTTATGTACCAATACCGCTGGCGCGCCTAAATGCGCAGCCAATGCCCTTACCTGACGTTTATTTAAACCAAATAACGGCGCTAAATCGCATGCACCATCACCAAACTTAGTGTAGAAGCCGGTAATATTTTCCGCGCTATGATCGGTGCCAACCACTAAACCTTGGGTCAGGCCGGCAATTTCATATTGTGCCACCATACGCTGTCGGGCTTTGACATTACCTTTAACAAAATCAACCGCACCGGCATCGGGTAAAGCCAATCCAGCGTCCGCCAAACCGGCTAAACTGGCGTCATGTAAGCCTTCAACCGCAGCTTCAATATTAACGGTAACGCGATGACTCGGCTGAATAAATTCAAGCGCGAGCTGGGCTTCATCTTCATCTTGTTGAATTCCGTATGGCAAGCGCATCGCAATAAAACGATAATCCTCACAGCCTTGCGCTTGGTTCAAGCCTTCGATGGCTAATTGACAAAGCCGCCCGGCCGTACTTGAGTCAACGCCACCACTGATGCCTAAGACCAAGCTTTTACAGCCAGATTGGGTCAGGCACGACTGGATAAACTCGATGCGTCGTTTGATCTCAAACTCAACATCTATCTCGGCTTGTACCCTCATCTCAGCCAAAATCTGCGCTTTCATTGCTTTGTCACCCTTATTATTCGCATTGGTAAATGGACAAATTTAGCACTATCAAGGCGCTGGGCAAAGTAGCCTGATGACAACCAGCACAAATAATCTTGCTCGCTAGCGGTATAAGCCTATTCACTCAACGCCAAAATAGTTTCGGGAAAGCCTTTACCAATAGTCAAAAAATATCTAAATTTCATATAAGTATTTAATTAGAACTTAATATTTAGCGGGGATATATCATGATCGGCACCATAGAGGTTTGTTGTTTTAGACTACAACAAGGGCAACTGCAGGTGCTGTTGCATAAGCGTAAAATTGAACCGTTTATCAATCAATTCGGGCTGATTGGCGGCGGCATCTTAGCGGAGCAAGACACGGATATAAAAGATACCGCCTCCCGAGTATTGCAACAAAGGGCAAACCTAGCGTGGCGATATCTAGAACAAGTAAACACCCTGGCCAATAACCACCGAGATCCGCGCGATTGGTCTATATGCTGCCTATTCCTCGCCATTATTGACCCCGAACAAAAGGTCAACCCACACTGTAAATGGATCAATGTGTTTGATTTAATTAATTCTAAAGTTAATCTGGCCTTTGATCATTTGTCGCTCATTCAGCAAGCCTTGCTACGTTTGATCAATAAAACGCAATACTCCAGCTTGCCAGTCTATTTTTTTGCGGATCAGTTTACCCTACCAGAGCTGCAAGACGCCTATGAGACCATTTTACGCAGTAAACTCCCCAAGGCGGCTTTTCGTCGCCGTCTTAATCGACCAGATATCTTGGTTGCAACTGGCGAGCAAGATAGAAGCCAGAATCGCCCAGCGGCGCTCTATCGCTGCGCCGAACAGCACCTATTAGTGCATTTTGACCAATTAATGAAAGGCCATAGCAACACAGCGCCAGAGACGACTCATAGCAACGAACCATAGGGTCATGGCTGCAAAGTATACAAAATGAGTAACTCAACACTATATTTATCGTTATGATATAGCGATACCGAAGTATTTGGAGAGATGGGGTTTGGATTTACTCTCGCAACGAATTTACGATATTCAACGTCAGCTTGATCGCTGTAATCAACAAACTGATGTTTTGGCGCTGTTACTTGAAGCTTTTTGCATGGCCACCAAGGCTACTCAAGCTTGCGTCATCGATTTGCATCCTAAACCACACTTATTAGCAACCCAATGTGGCGAGCAACCCTGTCAATTTACAGCTGAAAATGATGCCGACTTAATCAAGCACCTTGGTTTTCCCATTACCCATCGTCAAGCGACTTGGCACCACCAGCACTGTGACCAAGATTGGCAAATGTTGGTTTGGCCAGCGCGAGTGAACACACGCCTCTGCATTGCCTTTCAGGCATCGCAATTTGATTTGGATGGGTTTCGAGAAACGCCACTATTTGAAAGCCTATTGCGACAATTTGGCTATCGCCTTCAACTAGACGGCTATCAACAAGTTCATGTTCAATTCAGCGCCGCCAGCGAAAACATGGAGCAAGCAGCAAAGGGCGATTCGAGTAAATTTACGGAGTCGCTCATATTACTGCAAAACATCAACTTACAATTAAGTAATGCCGACTCGCTCAATCAGCTACACCGCGAGGCAGTGGAAAGCTTGCGCTCCCCTCTCAATTTCGATCGCGCAGCACTGTTTTTACTCAATCCCCAGTCGTCAACCATTAACCCCACTTACGGCACCGATGAACAAGGTAATACCACCGACGAACATAGTCATGTTTATGATATGCACAAGATGTCTCCCTTGTTCATGCATACTTGTTTGCATACCCAAGAGTATTTTATCGTTTTAGAGGAGGTACCTCTATTTAGTAACCAGAACATCGTGGGGCATGGCTGGAATGCCATGTTGGTGCTACGCGATGGCAACAACCTGCTCGGTTGGATAGCGTTAGACAATCTAATCAACAAACGCCCCATTAGCCCCTACGAAAAAGAGCTACTGCGCTCTTTTGCTTACATGTTTAGCCAAATCTTAGTGCGTAAACGGGCCGAAGAAAGCCTCAAAATGCTCTATAACAGTAGCGAAACGCTCTCGGCGGCCAAAACAGAATTAGATGTTTGCTATCAAGCGGTTTCTTTAGCAAGACAACAATTAATGTTAGATCGGGTGGCTATTTTCTTGAGCGATGACAATGGCACCACCCTTCGCGGTACTTACGGCACCGACATCCACGGTAATATTGTTGATGAAACTTGGTACAACACCCCCACGCCCAAGAGCGATTTGATCAAACAGGCCATTCAAAACGAAGATTTCTTAGCCATCGAAGACCCAGCTACCCTTTATCATGACAATCGCCCAGTGGGGACAGGATGGAATGCGATTTTACAACTGCGTAGCAATAATCAGATTATTGGCTTTTTATTTGCTGACAACCTGATCAATGGTTACGCCCTGAGCCTTTATTCCCAGCAATTGATACGCATTTTTGGCACCACAGTATCAGAAATGATTGCGCGTAAGCAGGCTGAACAAAACCTTATTCAGCTCAATATAGAACTTGAGCAAAAGGTAACCGAGCGAACCCAACAGCTAGAAGCGAGCAATCAAGCCTTAGCCCAGACCAACGCGCAGCTTAACCATCTGATTAAAACCGATCCGTTAACAGGCGTAGCCAACCGCCGCTCATTGGATACCAGTTTGCAGCAAGCTCTGCAGCGGGCCTGTCGCCAGCAGCTAAGCTTGCATATTGTGATGCTAGATATCGACTTCTTTAAATCTTACAACGACCATTATGGCCATATTGAAGGAGATAATGCACTTAAGCAGGTAGCAGCCTTGTTGGCTCAGCATTTTCGTCGCGCCGATGATACCTTGGCGCGCTTTGGTGGTGAGGAGTTTGCTCTGGTGATACTTGGTCAGACCCAACAAGAGGCCGTAACACGGATCAACCAAGCCATCGCCAGCATAGTGGATTTAGCCATTCCACATCAGCATGCAATATTAGGCAAGGTGACGATTTCTGCCGGCATGACCTCGCTTAATTTAGCGGCACCATCTGAAGTAAAAACCTTACTCAATCAGGCCGATATCGCACTGTATCAAGCTAAACGTCAAGGCAAGAATCGCCTCGCCATATTTCAATCCGGCTAATCGCCCAGTTCGGGCGATTTTGGCTTAATAAGGGACAAGTCAGTTTATAAAAAGGCGACCGAGTCAAAGAAAGCGGCAGCCGTGTTTTTATCACTGAGTTTGCCTTGGTGCTTACTCATTAATAACAACATATGCCCTTGGTAAACGAACATGCGCTGCTCCATTTGTAATGGCTTACCATTTAAATCCAAATCAAACACCACTCGATAGCCACGCTGTCCTGCCTGTTCGATAAAACCACGCTCTTTTAATACCACAGCATTTTCGGGCAGCTGCTGACCCACTTTATTAATTAATTCTTGAAAGCTCTGTTGATCTAGCTCTTCGATTGAGTCCTGATCTAACGTATCAACCACCGAACTAAATACCAATCCGGTCAAGGCTACCTTATCTTGGGGAATAGAATTAACAATTTCAAAGCTAACTTGGTCGGTAGCTTGCTGCTCAACTTTGAGATCTGCACGTGTATCGACCGCCACAGGGATGCTTTTAAAATAATAGGTTTGCAGTGACTCGGGGGCAGCAAGAAAGTAGTATCCCGCAACGGCAATCCCTAGCGCCACAACCAACGACGTCAATCCCTTCATTTTTTCCTCCAAAATAATATCTTAGCCACGATCCAGCGATTACTTTATCAGCTATTACTAACTAAATTAATCCATATGCAACAAATTGACGTAATTATATTTTAACCTTGAAATACTTTTTTGACGTTTAACAAGCCTGTAATACAGAAGCATTAAAACTAGCGACAAAAGGCAGGAAGTACCATGGAAATGTCATTATCTCAAGCAATAGCACGCATGAACGAAATACAAGGCTTTAAACAAGTCATGCTTTATTACCAGCACCAAGTGCGCAGCTTTGCCATTACCGATCAAGTTAGTTTGGATGCGCTGCAGCAAGAGTTACAAACCTTACGCAGCTTTGAGCTATTTATATCTCACCGCGAAGGCGACGAGGTGATAGTGAGTGGCTTAAAATTTGCCCAAAACCAATTTGCCGATGTAGCTCCCATTGAGCTCGCCAACAAACTGAATATGGCAGGCCTAATGACCAGAGATATGAGTTATCGCCGGATCATCGCCAGCCAATAGCTGATGCATATTCACCACTTAAGCATATGGCTCAACACCAATGTTTAAGCTCTTCCTTTCCCTGCGCCGATAACTGGTATACGCCCGTGCTAACGCGTTGAAACCAGCTATATAAATCTGCTGATAACATGCTTCCTGCTTTGGGCTCATCAATGGCTTTGGCCAATATTGCCGCTTTAGTGGCGCCATGCTGCTCTAGATACTGGGCAATCCGGATCATCCGCTGCCGATAGACCGTCATTTTTTTACTGTGACTGCTGGCTCCACCTAGCTCAGGATCGCCTTGGCGTTGATGAAACTCATTGAGAACTAACTTCTTCTTGCTGTTATTTTTGCGAGGTTGGTAATCGCCAATGGAAACCAAGGTTTCAACATAGGTTTGCTCACCGACAAAGGCCACCACAATCAAACCTATTCCCAAACGACGTAGCAACTTAATGATGCTTTTTTGCTGCTTTTTTAACGGGGCGCAATCGGCCGGCACGGCTATGTAAACGTAATCGGTTAAGGCAAGGCGCTCTACTGCTTGCAAAATTAAGGTGAGATTGAGGGTGTTTTTAAGCTCCACCACCAGCACGTCATCTTGGCGCACCGCCATAACATCGCACTGTTTTATTTCCCCTTTAACGTTGAATCCTTGGGCTTCCAGCATGGCTTTAATCGGGGGGTAGAGATCCGTTTCTAATCGTTTTATTGTCATGCTTCGTAAGCTACTGTATTAATGTAAACCCTGATATGTCGATATATCTTAACGCGAAAGGACGAAAACTGTTATGGACTCAGTCACGCAAATTGCCCTCGGCGCTTCGGTTGCCGCCGCGATTGGTTACAAACCTTTTGGCAAAAAGGTGCTGCTTGCGGGTGCCCTATTAGGCACCTTACCGGACATGGATGTAGTCATAAATTATGGCGATGATATAGCCAACTACACCAGCCATCGTGGTTTTAGTCATTCGTTATTTGTGCTGTCGGCCTTAGCTGGGGTATTGTTTTTATTGGCCAGACAATACTGGCAAAGTGTACGCGCCCACCCCATCGCCGGATTTTTGGTTATCTGGCTGGCGCTGATCACCCACCCTTTACTGGATTCGTTCACCACCTATGGCACCCAAATTTGGTGGCCGCTCACGACACCGCCGGTGTCTTGGTCAAGTGTGTTTATTATCGACCCCCTTTACACCTTACCCTTGCTAATAGCGGGTATAGGTTTAGCCATTTCTAAACAACCAACGCGTTGGCAGCGAATTAACACTTGGGCGCTCGCCATAAGTTGTGGTTATTTAGGCGCCAGCCAATTGGCCAAATGGCAAGTGCAGGAGCAGGTCTACGCTCAACACCCTAACGCCCAAACAATATTTGTTGCGCCAACCCCGTTTAACATCTTGGCGTGGCGCGTGTTGCGTTATCAGGGTGACAGTTACAGCGAGGGCTTTACCTATGTATTTAATAACCAGCCCATTCAATGGCAGCAGCACAGCACAGGCCGCGATCAGCTGACAGATTTCGAATCGCCATATTTAAGTCGTTTAGAATGGTTTAGCAGTGGTTTACTGCAATTTAGCCAAGTTGACGATCAACTGCATGCCACGGATTTGCGTTTAGGTATGGGTGGTTATTATCCATTTAGCTTTGCCATTGCCGAAACCAGCACAGTAGAAGCAACCTCTACCACCGCTTGGCAAGCCATGACACCCATTCAACTACCGCAACCTAAGGCTGATTTTTCGCAGCTAGTTGAACGCTATCGCAACATAGCGAAAAACTAATGAGGATGTAACGCTATGGCTTGCTGGCGATAGCGTTCTATCACACCTTGTTGCTTCATTTCCCGCAGGGTAACTGCGATTTCATCGGCCAGTTTTTGATGTTTACGGTGCAGAAATAAATAACTGGGTTTGTTTGCTAACGTCGCCACCGCCTTTATGGACTGGGTATCATATAACTGAGGATCTAACTTAGCTAAAACGTCTTCAACCGATAAATCTAACTCTAAGAAAACATCGGTTCGCTTAAGGATCAAGCGCTTCACGCCTTGATCTGTGGTGGTGACCTTACTGACTAAATCACTTGGCATGCGCGGGGGGATTTCCATTTCAAACAACTTAGAGCCGTTACGGTATTCAACTCGGTACGCTAGCTCATTAAAACTCTGCCAATTTTCAATCTTTAATCCAGCAATATGGCTATAAGCGACACTGTTCATGGCAAAGTGAGATTCGCTCACTCGAATCAAGTCGGGTCTTCCTTGGCCATAGCTGGCAATGCGATTGACTTCTCCATCCAGCTTGCCTTCCATAAAGACTCTTGCCACTCTAGCCGCTGGAAAGCCCAAATATTCGAATTCATAGCCAAGGCGTTGAAACGCATCCCGATAGATCAACTCAGCCCAAATCCCATAAACAGACTGTTTTAAATTATCTGAACCGCCGACCACGATACGCGGCGCAGCGATTGCAGAAGCACTCAATAAATAACAGTACAAGCAGAACAATAACGTGATGAAGCTAGTTTGCATTTAACCTCCCTACGCTATGCACCTATAAACCAATGAGCTGACCCATCTTGTTTTGCCAACGGACATAACTAACTATAGTCACTCCAACCATATTTCTACCTTAGTTTAACGCCACAACGATGGCATTTTTTTATCGCGCACAAATCGCTCATTCATCGGCCTTTGGCACAGGCTGAAAGTGGTAATTCGGTGGTGTACTTAAGTTGCTCCATAGCAAAGCTGGACGTCACTTCCGTCAGGCCCGAGACGCGGCTCACTAGCTTTTTATAGAAGGCATCAAAGCTACGCATATCTTGCACCACCACTTTCAACATATAATCGTATTCCCCCGCCATCCGATAGCATTCCATCACCTCTTCTAAATCCTTTATTTGCAATAGAAATTCATTAAACCACTGGCTACTGTGTTGCTGGGTTTTCAATTGCACCATGGCGATCAAATCTAAGTTTAATTGTGCTGCATCAAGCAAGGCGACCTGTCGTCTGATCAGCCCCATGTCTTGCATACGTTTTATTCGTTTCCAGCAAGGCGTGGTGGTTAAATTTACCTGCTCGGCAATATCTGCCAAAGCAATGCTGGCATCATGTTGTAGCAAACTCAGAATCTTAATATCAAGCTTATCTAGCATACATATTCCCTAAAAACACATCAGGTAGAAAATTTTTCTAATTATTACTGAAAATAGATAAATATGAGCAACTTTTTCTCCACTGCGCTTCTTATACTGGGTTTTCACAGATTGGTTTTGAGGCACAAATGGCATCATCTACTTGGCGTAATCAGGCGATTCAAATCATTGCCGCAGACTTACAACGTTCGGCCGAAACGCATTTAATCAAACTTAGCCTACCCGCACTGGCTGGCATCGATATTTATTTAAAAGACGAGAGCACTCACCCAACCGGCAGCTTAAAACATCGCCTTGCTCGCTCTCTGTTTTTATATGCTCTATGTAATGGCTGGATCCAGCAAGACACCCCCATCATCGAAGCTTCTTCGGGAAGTACCGCGGTGTCAGAAGCTTATTTTGCTCAGCTACTTGGCCTCCCCTTTATCGCTGTGATGGCAAAAACCACCGCAGCAAAGAAAATTGAACAAATAGAGTTTTACGGCGGCAAAGCGCACTTAGTTGACTCGACCGATCAGATTTATGCGACCGCTCAACACCTGGCTAAACAGCTTAATGGCCATTACATGGATCAATTCACCTATGCCGAGCGCGCCACCGATTGGCGTGGCAATAACAACATTGCCGACGCAATTTTTAGACAGATGCGAGCCGAGCCTCACCCCGTCCCGCGCCATATCGTCATGTCTGCGGGCACAGGGGGCACCAGCGCCACCATAGGTCGCTATATTCGCTATCGCCAATTAGAGACCCAACTAACCGTAGTAGATCCAGAAAACTCGGTTTTCCATCGCCATTATCAAACTGGAGAAACGCATTTCAGTGACTGCAAAGCCAGCAAAATTGAAGGTATAGGTAGACCAAGAGTTGAACCGTCGTTTATTCCAAGCGTTATCGATCGCATGATTTCGGTGCCAGATGGCGCCAGCATTGCCACCATGCTTTGGCTAGCCAAACTGTTAAACCGCAAGGTCGGCCCTAGCACGGGAACCAATGTTTATGGGGTACTCAAACTTGCACGTAAAATGCAAAAGAAACAACAAAGCGGGGCCATAGTGAGCTTGATCTGCGACTCAGGAGAAAGATATCTGGATACCTATTACCAGCCCAAGTGGGTAGAACAACATATTGGCAGCATCACTCAGTATCAAAACTGGCTAACTCGGTTTGGTTAAGTTGCAATCGCCCGCAGAGGTTAACTGCGGGCTAACGCTGCTATTGCTTATAAATCGCTTGGTAGCTCTCGGTGAGCAAACCTAGGTACAAGTTTTCTAACACCTGACGTTTCGCATCTTTCGATAACGATTCTGACAAAGGAGACAAACGGTTTGCTTGAATATGAGCTAAACCTTGGATCATCGACCATGCCGACAAAGATAAGATGGGTTCATACTTGGCAACGAAGATCCCTTTTGCAATGCCTTCTTTGATTGTTTCTTGCAGTAAAGCAAAGTTGGCGTGAGCGATATCAGAGAAGTTTTGGTCTAGCCATTTTTCCTTGTCTTCATAGCTAAACATGTAGTTAAACAAGCCAGGGTGTGATTGAGCAAAGTCTAAGTACATCATGCCCATATCAATCAGGCGCTCGGCTGGCTCAAGCTTATGATCGGCGCTAGAAATAAACCTAGCTAACAACCGATTCGCTTGTTTGGCTAACTCAAAGTTAAGCCCAGCATCATCAACAAACAAAGCAACTAAATTATCGATGTCATAATCCGTGTACTCAGCCACGGCAGCAATATCAGTTAATTTTAATTTACCAGAGTCCAAAGCAGCGATGACGTCTGCAATGACTTTTCCTTTTTCTATTTCACTCACGGGTTATCCTCCTTGATAACAAATTACCAATCGCAAGTTTATAATTAATAGTAGAAAATGTATCCAATTTAATGCTCAGCATACACCCAAGTTACCCCAAGATGCTTGTTTAACCTCAGCTTTGGTTAAAGCTCACTCTGTCCGAGAGGAATAACGAAATGCGCGCTGTTTATACTGTTCTAATGTCGCGGGATGAATACGCTTATCGACCAGTTTGAAGTCACCGGAATAAACCTGAGGAATAAGCGCATCTTGTCCCTGTAACGATAACTTCATCGCCTCGGCCATCGCCACGCCGTTATCATCATTCATGCGCATCACCGTGACATCAAGCTCACCAGTTAAAATGGCTTCAAGCTCTTTGTCACCGCCACCCCAACCGTTTACCGCAATGGGACGTTTCAACTCTGGAGTTCTGGCGATGGCCGCAGTAATGCCAAAAGCCACATCCGTTGAACAGGCATAGATAAAATCCAAGGGCTGGGTTTGAGCTTGTCGTAACACACTTTGTACCGCGAGAGCCGCACCGTGCTTAGAGCCATCGGAATATACCGAGCCAACCAAAGATGCCCCCGCCGCTTGTTGCATGTGAATAAAGCTATCGCCTCGCATTTCACTCACATAGCCGGGACTTCGAAAAACCAGACCATAATGAGCCCGAGGAAATTGCTCACTATAGTACTGATGCAGCATCTTAGTACCTGTAACATGGTCAAACCCGACATACATAAAAGGGGGATTGTCATGCCAAGCGCGATACGGGGTCGTAATATTTTGCAGAATCAACTTCATTTTTTTCTGCTCAAGAATATGCCCAATCAAGCCAGCGTGCTCATTAACGTCTAAGGTGAATATTAAATAATCCGGCTGATAGCGCTCTGCTTTTTCGATCAATCGCTGCTGCTGTTCAAGAGCGACAGAGGGTCTGGTGTGATGGTTGTAGATTTGATATTGAATATTAAGCTCATCCAATCGAGCAGTCAGCGAGGCGATGCTGCGACGCCAGTAATCGGAAACCTGATGACTCGGGTAGACCACAAAAATCCGTAACGGCTCTTTTTGCTCGACGTTCAAGGGTGCGCTTGGCCCTTGCACTAATTTGTCAAAATCGGCAGCCAGCTGAGCTTTTTTGGGAAACGTTTGAAAAAATTCGTCGAGAGACCAATATTGGGAAGATGAGTTTTGCGCAGCCCAGCATGGATTTAACATCATGAGCCCAACTAACATGATAACCACAGGTTTCATGGGATGAATTTCCTTATCTTTTTGATCTTACTCCAAACTATAGATTATAAATCATATGCAGTGGGATTGCTCATACCGCCCACTGCTTTAATGACGAAACAGGCCATAGGGCAGACCAGCTGACCAGCTAGCCGCCCAAGGGTAAATTTTATTCTACCGTGATTCGCACCTGCCCCTGACGCGGCATCAGATTAATCACAAATTGTTGGTCATTAATGCGTTGAACCTGAGGTTGCTGCTCAACATCAGCCTGCTGATAATGCGCGAAGAGCTGATTTACCCCTTGATCTGCATTCACCACAACACTTAACTGAGTGTCATTGGCCAGATACTTTTGACACACAGAGTCAGTTAAATCAAAGCCCAAAACTAAACTGCCATCATATTGCGTTTCTGATTGCAGCTCGCAGTGGCGACGAGACATGCCATAGCGGATCACATCACTTGCCCCAGCAACCCATAGTGCACCCTGATCAACCAAGGATTTCACATAATCTAAATGGCCTTGGTAACGTAACAGCGGAATTTGCTCCCAAGACGTATCTTCCACCCCATGGAAAGTGCGCAGTGCCCAGCCGCCTTTGCTCACCGCATCATCGACATAGGCTTGCAGGATATCGTCACTCCCTTCATACACAGACCAGATACCCGAATTGGTAAATAGGTCGTTCTTAATAAAGTAGGGATCAAACGTGTCAGCATCATTCACCCCGCGAGCAAGGTAATAGTTTACCGAACGCATACCGATGATACCTGGTTCAGCTTTTAATGCCGCGATGGATTCAGCACTGGCTTGATCTTGTGGAAAGGCATAAAACTCAACCGCAGTAGGTGTTTTGTCTACTAAGGTTTGTTGTGCTTGGCGGATCTCAACCTCATCAGACCAAGCAGGATCGACCGGATTTGAATGCATCCATGAATGGTTCACTATCTCATGACCTGCAGCAGCAAATTGCTCCACAGCCTGCCAATGGTAATTAGCACAATTACCCGCAATTACCCCCACAGAGCCTTGTAAACCACGAGCCGATAGCTCAGGGATCGCATAATGAATGATACCGTCGGTAATATAGGCACAAAAATCGTCATGTTGAATGGTGTAGGCCGCTGCCGCATTATTTTTCCAGCTAGCCACCTTAGCCGTTAGGCTTGCACCTTGCTCAGCAATAAACTGCCACACCTTAGCCGGCGGTTGTTCATTCTGGGTCCACCATTGGGCTTGGTAGATTTTTTTGCCTTGCGCAATAAAACTGCCCGCAGCATAGGCCGTATCAGGCTGCCACTGCTGTAACTCAGGGATCTCCGCCACGAGATGACGCGCAACGCTATCACTACAACCCGAAGCATTACATAGCTCGACAACCAATTCATGCTCACCCGGTGTAAATGTAACTTGGCATGTTCCTGTTTGCTTACTATTTCCCTGCTCAGCTAACTCACCGGTGCATAAGGCTTGCCCATTACTGCGCAAGGTCCACTGCTGAGCGTTTTCACCCCACCACATATTCCAGCTAACAGTATGGCTGGTATACACATTGGTTTTTGTCGGTAACACATCAAGTTGAGCGGGGCTAGGCGCGGCATTAGCCGCGGTGATTAAAGTTGCCCCGCAAAGGGTTGAGATGATGCTTGCAAGATAAGTTAATTTGGCCATGTTTCCTCCTTGTGAATGGCGTTCGCTCATTCATCATGCAGCAAACCAAAAAAGAAACTAGCGAGCTTAGGTTAGGCTTTCACCAATACCGAAGTGAAATATATTTTACCTTTAAAATTCAACATATTAAACAATCTCAAACCAACATCTTATTGCATCAAATACACCTATCTACCCGGTAACCAATTAACAGGGCTAGGGTTTCAATGAGTACGCCACTATTAACAATTAAAATATGCCAATCCGATTTCACCACCATTCAAAGCGGAAAACAAAAAACAATTAAAAACAGCAACTTAATTATCATTCATGACGGTTCCATTTTCACCAAATCATGCCCGCTGTTGCCACCAATGTGGAAAATGCTGTTGGATCCATTGCACATAACTCTTAGAAACCGGCACTACCTCGCCCGTATCCAGTCGCAATTGCCATTTTGCTTTGACCATTTTTTCCAAGCCAACCACACGGCTAGGGTTCACCAACCAAGAGCGGTGAACCTGCAAAAGCGTTTGATTATCAAAATATAATTTGATGCCCGTTAAACGCATTAAGATATAGCTGGGCTCGGCTTGACCGTCTAAGTACAAGCCACTGTAGCCTCGCTCGGCTTTAATATAACGAAGCTTTTCTTTAGCTTGAGCTATGGTGTGCAGCTCACTCAGTAATTGTGGCTGTCGACAAAGCTGCATTAAGTACTGACGACATTGGCCTAACTGGTCGGTTAAGTGACGAAAATGAGCTTCATTTGAGTGCTCAGGGCTCACCTCTAACTGCAGCACACAAGCATCTAAATCATTTAACAGTAATTGAATAGACTGATCATTTTCGCTCTGCTCTTGCGTTTCGCTTGCCGCTATTTGGCGCTCACCTTGATAGACAGCAGCCGACTTCACCCCTGGATGGCGCGAAAACCAACTCACTAACTCTTGGTGTAAGCCTTCCACACTGCGACTTTGTTGCCATACCGGCAGAATATCCCGCTTAGACTCGATATTAGCGACATTGAACGTCGACTCTTGCTGATTCGACTCCACGGCTAACGCTTGTTGCTGCCAAACTTGTAGCTTAGCGACCAGTTGTTGAATCGGCTCAGGAATGTCTTGATTGCCAGCCCCAGCTTGCTCAAGCATAGAAACCAGATCAGGTAGGCTAATGGGAGCCAAGGCGTGACGGCGCCGCTTGAATTGATTAGCTATCAAGGCCAATAATCCCAGTCCACCGATAGCGACAATGATCCACAGCAACCAAGGTTTAACATCGAGCCATAAACTATATCCATAGTTATCAAACTGATGGATTTGGCGCAAAACGCTAGCATTACCGATAGCATCACCCGACAAGGTCCATAATGCCGTGCCGGCTAATTGTTGGCTGTTGGCGTAATCCAGCTTAGCGCCAATCCCCTCGCTGCTATCATAAGAAAGCCATATTTGCTGCTGCGGATGAAACAACCAAGCCGCCTTAGCATCCTTGTCCCAGCCTTGCTGCCAACTGGGATCGTCTTTAAACCCTTGAATATCCTGCTGAGAAAATACGCCCGTCGGCCCAGTTTGATCGTTATCCCAAGTGCCTAAGGGCACCCCAACCGTTGCTTGGCCTACCCCAGCTTGCTTTACCCCTTGCCAAGCGGTGCCTTGACTGGCGAGGATCAATACTAACTTATCGTTTTGCCCACCAAGAGCAAAATAACGCGTTACCGCCGAGCTGACACTTAATTCCCCAGCCGGCGCATATAGTGGCACGTAATGCCCGGTGGTTTGATTCCAACGGCCATGAAAATCAATGCTCAGCAAACTAATGAAATCAACGTAATGCTGCATTTCGGGCAGGGGCCAATTTGGCATCATTTGGGCATCAGCCGAAAGGGTGACACTCAGACTGTAGGTTTGGCCACTAACTTGGCTTAATTGCGTTAGGGCTGTGCGGGTTGCCTTGATTAATTCAAAGTATTGCTCACGCTGTTGCGGCTGGGCCGGTTGGCCGCGATATTTCATTACCGGTGCGCGCCAATCCAACTCAACACCATTAAAGCCATATTGCTTAACAAAATCGGCCACACTTTGGGCAAATTTCTCCGGTTGCTCCGCCGCAATCGCAAAGTTCTCTGAGTAACTCCAGCCACCAATCGCAATAACACTTTGTAAATGAGGATGGCGTAGCTGTAACTTGCGCAATTGATTGAAGTTACCTCTACGCCCGCCAATAGCACTGTCATCAGGATAGATGCGGTCTACATCGGCATATTTATCGCCCAAGATCACCTCACCAGCAGGACTAATATTGGCGTAGGCATAAATTAAATGCGTTAGGCGCTCCGCCGGCACATCATTAATATGATAAGAATGGCTATAGGTAGCCCAAAACGGGAAATAACCCGCACGAATAGGCTCTGCGGTGGCGGCGGCTGATAAAAATAGCCACCAGCCCCATAGAAAAGGCAATAAAAACTTCATAGCTGCAATCCTTTGCTGCGTTTTTAATCATATTCCAGCTTAACTAGCATTAAAGCATGGGTATGGCTTGCATCTTACCAGAACTCAATAAATCTACTCGAACAACACTAAAAAGAACAACCAAGCTCACAAACAAGAAGCACTAACTCAGTTAAAGCTTCTATCTCCCCCTTGAACTCAACTCGAAAGCAGAGAGCGTTGATTTTGAACAATTATCTCAAAATTTTATTTAGCCAGCTAAAAAAACCCAAAATACTGACAAAAATCCCCTGTTTTAACGTAAATACTTATTGCTAATCGGAAGATAAATGTACTAATTTTGCTTACAGGTATTGAGGCGCAAAATGGCACAAAAAACGCCCGACGTTCTCAATAATGGCAACGCCAAAGCGGCCATATTTTGATACTGATTTTCATTGTGTTAAGTACGATGTATTCATTTTTTTGAGTGGAAAAAAATATGATTGAACAGTTTTTAGGTGATTGGCAATTAATCCCTGACCGTGCCGATATCGAGTTTGGCAGCCACCCTGTCAGCGGTCATTGTTTAATTAGCCAAGAAGAAGATCTCTTAGTTATTTCTTTCTTTAGCAAGAACGAGCGAGATATCGAAAAAAAGCATCATTACGAACAAATTCCTGACGGTCAATTCCGCCCTTACACAGGAAAAGGCTCTGGTGATGAAGACTGCTTAGAGTTGAAAAACCCAAATCTATTAGAAGCCGTTATCTTAAAAGATTCTGATGTCTTCTTTAGCAAGACCCTTGAGATCAAGCCGGATGGTTGCCTAAAGCTAGTCATGACCAGTGCGCTACCAAGTCATGAGTTAGTATCTAACACTTACTATTTTGAAAAATAGATAAAAAGTAAGCGCTGTTTAATCAAGCCCTTTGATTTAGTTAGGTCGGTGACCTTGGCCTAACTAACCACTTGTAACCACCTGATACCATCATGTTTCGACTTCCAGAAACCCCCATCCATTGCTAGAATTGCCACTTTTCTTGCTTGGGCATAGCATCATGAACAAAAGCTTATTGACTAACCTTCTCGCCTTAACAGCATTGATTATTGGCTACCGATTAGATCAAGAAATACTACTATTTGCTGGCCTGTTCGCCTTCTCTGGCGCCATTACTAACTGGCTAGCAATTCACATGTTATTTGAAAAAGTACCGGGATTGTATGGCTCTGGGGTGATACCTGCACGCTTTGAAGATTTTAAGCTCGGTATTAAAAGCCTGATGATGGAGCAGTTTTTTACCACGGAAAATATTGATCGTTTTTTAAGTAAAGAGCTCGATAGTAAAACCCAGATTGATCTCCAGCCCGTGATCGAAAAGATAGACTTAGCGCCAAGCTTTGACGGCCTAGTTGATGTCATCCTAGCATCTGACTTTGGTGCCATGCTCAACATGCTCGGGGGTAAAACCGCACTTGAGCCACTCAAACAACCCTTTATTAGCAAAATGCAGCAAGCCATGCTCGACATTAGCCAGCAGGACGATTTTCGCCAAAATCTAAAGGCTCAGTTAGAGCAGCCCAATATGATCAATGACATCCGCGACAATGTCGACAGCATCATAGTACAACGCTTAAATGAACTCACCCCAGAGTTGGTCAAACAAATTGTGCAACAAATGATCAAGCAGCATCTAGGATGGTTAGTCGTTTGGGGCGGCGTATTTGGTGGTATTATCGGGGTGATTTCGGCGCTTATTAGCCAAGCTTAATCAGCCAAATCTAAACGCGGCAATAGAGCCCAAACTATTGCCCTTGAATATCTATCTCGCGCTCATGAATGGTGGCAATAATCTTGCTGCCCAATTAAACGAAGGAACCGTGACAGTGGTAATGCGTCCACTGCTAAAACTCGCCCGTAACTTAACCATGGTAGATTCATCTAAGCTAAAGCTCACTTGCTGCTCGGGCGCAAGCTCACCAAATTGCTGCTGGCTTTGCTGCCAGCTCGCACTCACCACCACGGTTTCACTCGAGCGATTAAGCACAATAAATTCTGTTTTGGCTAATTGTAAATTAACGGCATAAACCACCACAGTCACAAACAACACAAAAAATGCCAGAGCACGCCGTGATAATCGCTTACTAACCGCCATAAACCTTCCTGAATCTTGCTACGCTAAGTTAGTCACTATAAAACCAGCCCCGCCATGGGAGCAAGTTTAAAGTTACCAACTTTTTAGCGACTTAACTTAAGCTTTACTGAAAATTGCACAAACACAGGCAACAGCAACGCCCATAACACAGCAAGAACAAGCCCTGAAATCACACTGCCGTATGGCAGCTCCACCGCTCCGAGACGATAACCCGCCAAATAACTTGCTGGCCCAGCGATGGCACCAATCACAGCGACCAACGCCAAAGGAATACGACGCAACCAAGCCAAACTATGGTTTAAGCATAAAGCAAAGTGAAACCAGATAAATACCAGCCAAATAGGGATTAAGGCTTGGTCGGCAAACACAAACAACTGCAAAGCAGAAAGAGCTGAATCTAAGATAATACCGACTAAACTCACCCCCAACATCAAGGTTAAATCGTAGCGACGGTTAGGGATCAAATAAAAGTGGCCGATTAACAACAGCAGAGCAATAGGCCAACTATCTAGTTGCAATAAGATAGAGGTAAACCACACTAGCTGGAACACCAAGGCGTTAACCCAAATGAAATGCTTCACCAGCCAACGAGACACTGATTCAACAGCCCCTACACTCTGTTTAGTCGTTATCATTACTCAAACCAAATTCAATCAACTCAAAGGGCCGCGATAATACGCCAAACACAGGCCATTGCAAAACATTGCCGCCCTAATAGCTTTGGTATCGTTCGCAGCGATATTCAGGTTTGGCCGCCACTAGATGTACCGTACTAATACTGCGCTCTAAAAAGCCGCCTTCGCAATAACACAAGTAGAATTTCCACAAACGAATAAAGTCGTCGCCATAACCCATTTTGCGGATGTCGGACAGTGAGTGTTCAAACCTTTGTAGCCAGTCGCGTAAGGTACGCGCATAATCTAACCCAATATCGTGCAGCTGCATCATCACCATGTCGGTTTTGTTGGCAATATGCTCACTCATCACGCTCACCGAAGGTAAACAACCGCCGGGGAAAATATAACGCTGAATAAAATCCACCCCAGTGCGATAGCTGTCATAACGCTGATCGGCGATAGTAATGGCCTGAATCAACATCTTGCCGTTAGGTTTGAGGCGCTCACTGCAAGTGGTGAAGAAGGTTGCCAAATATTCATGGCCCACGGCTTCAATCATTTCGATAGATACCAGCTTATCGTATTGGCCTTCTAACTTACGGTAATCTTGCTTAAGTAAGGTGATCTGGTCTTGCAGACCTAATTGAGCAACACGCGCACTGGCATATTCATATTGCGCATCGGAAATCGTGGTGGTGGTCACTTGCACACCATAATGCTGCGCCGCATAAATCGCTAAACCACCCCAACCTGTGCCGATCTCCAATAAGGTTTCGCCGGGTTTTAACGCTAAGCGCTGGCAAATCAAATCGAGTTTATGTAACTGTGCCGTCTCTAAATCCGCATCGGCACTGGGGTAAACCGCGCTACTGTAAAGCATTTCTCGATCGAGAAAGGTGCGATACATGTCATTGCCTAAATCATAATGGGCCAAAATATTCTTACGCGAGCCGCGCTCAGAATTGCGATTACTTTTGTGCACCCGCAAGTGACGCAAGCCAGATAACCATGCAAACCGTTTTTCTAGCTTATCCAATACGCCAAGGTTACGCCCTAGCACTTGCACAACCTTAGTCAAATCTGGGCTACTCCAGTCACCTTGAATATAACCCTCGCCAGCGCCGATGCTGCCACCCAGTAAGAATTGACGCCATACTCGGCCATGATGAATAACAATTTTGGCTTGCAGCGCTGCATGTTGATCACCGTAGAAAACACGCCCGTCATGATCTTCGATAGTCAGACCCGCATCTTGTAATTGCATGAGTATTTTACAGATGACTTTTTTGGCTATTTTGTCTAGCCACTGGCTAGGCTGAGCTTGCAGCGTTACCGCGTTTGAATTATCCATTTTTATGCTCCGTCGCTGACCCCGGGTGAGGGATATATGGCACTTTTTTTAAGTAGAGTTTGAGTGCCTGCCAATAAATACCCGCCAAGGTCTTTATGGTCATAGAAGGCAGTTTTATCACTTGATTACGTAAATTCTGATTAGTTAGATCTAAGCGCTGTAACATTAAACTGGCATCAAACAGTTTAGCGCTATTGTGGTTTTCCATATGCAGGCGTAATTGTTTGGCAGGCGGTTTAATGCGCCAGTGGTATTTCATGTCTAAGTCCATAAAGGGTGACACGTGAAACACCTTATCGGTCGGCTCATTAGCACTGACATCAACCAAATAGTAATGGCGTTCATTCCATGGGGTATTGCTGACCTCGGCCAGCAAATACATCAGTTGATCGTCTTGGCCGTAGCAGTAATAGAAATTGACTGGACTGAAATAAAGCCCAAAGCAACGCAATTGGCCCAACATTAACACGCGGCCACCATACTCTGTGCCACCTAATGCCTTGACTTGTTGCCACACCGCTGTGCGCGTCACCCGCTGCTCAGGGTGTAAGTAATCACTGTGGCGAAACGTCAGTGGCGCCCATTTATCTTGCTTGAACCAAGCGCCCAACTCAGCCACGGCATCCAATTCATCTAAATCGAGCGCCAAGAAGAAGACACGATATTTAAAGTCATGAGCGACAGGCGCAAAACGGCGATGGCGCACCATGCCTTGATAAATAGCACTGTGTGCTAGTTTGTTTGCTGCCTGCTGTTGCTTGCTCGCTTGACTCATAAGCTGATCCCAAAGCGCTGGCACACATCAAGGGCACTGCGTACCCCGTCTTCATGAAAACCGTTATACCAATAGGCTCCCGCAAAGTGAGTATGACGCTGACCACAAATCTGCTGCCTATTTTGCTGCGCCGCTAGGCTAGCTTGGTTAAACACCGGATGCATGTATTTAAATTCACGCAATATTTTGTCACGGTCAATGGCATGACTTTGATTTAAGGTGACACAGAACGTCGGCGCATCCGCAGGTAATCCCTGCAAAATATTCATATCGTAGGTCACACTGGCCGGATTATCGCGCTGCCCATTAAGCTGATAATTCCACGCCGCCCACGCTTTTTTCCGTTTCGGTAATAACTTGGTATCTGTGTGTAATACCACATCGTTAACGCTGTAAGCTAAATCAGCCAAAATCTTTTGCTCTTGCTCACTGGCATCGGCCAGCATGGCGAGGCTTTGATCGCTGTGACAGGCCAGCACTACATCATCAAAGTACATCTGCTGACCGTTATTTAAGGTTAGCACCACACCTTCTTCGCCACGCTCCACCCGAGTCACCGCAGTGTTTAACTGGATTTTGTCTTTAAAATCGGCAATTAAAGGCTCAATATAACTGCGCGAGCCACCTTCAATCACGTACCATTGCGGACGATCATTAATGTTGAGCAACCCGTGGTTATGAAAGAAGCGAATGAAAAATAGCAATGAAAACGCTTCCATATCGGCCAAGCTGGATGACCAGATCGCCGCGCCCATCGGCAAAATATAATGTTCGCTGAAGAAATCTGAAAAGTTCTGCTGGCGTAAAAACTCGCCCAAGGTTAACTCAGGATCGATGGCTTGCTCGGCCCATAGCGCCTTACACTTGGCATTAAAGCGCAAAATTTCGCTAATAAAAGACCAAAACTTAGGATTGATAATATTGCGACGCTGGGCAAACATTGTATCTAGATTGTGGCCATTGTATTCCAGCCCAGTTTGTACATTGTTGACGCTAAAGCTCATTTCCGTCGGCTTGGCTTTAACGCCAAGTTGTGCCAATAAACGCTCAAAATTTGGATAGGTACGGTCGTTAAAAACAATAAAGCCGGTATCAATGGCCCAACGCTTGCCATCCACGTCAACATCCACCGTTGCGGTATGGCCACCTATATAATCATTCGCTTCAAACACCTGAATATCGTGCTCTCGATTGAGCAAATAGGCCGAAACCAGCCCTGAAATACCTGTACCAACAATCGCTATTTTTTTCATTATTTGCGGATCCTTGCTGCCAAACCTTGCCACATAAATTCAGGTAGCATGGCGAGCGTTTTTAAGATTAAAGTAAATTTTTTAGGAAAATGAACATCAAAACGGTCTTTAGCCAAGCCCGAGATGATCGCGTGACTGGCTTGTGTCACATCGACGCTCATTGGCATGGGGAAATCGTTTTTGGCTGTCAACGGCGTATTCACAAAACCGGGGTTGATCAAACTGACGGCAATGCCGCTTGGTTTTAAATCTATCGCTAAGGTACGCGCCAAATAACTTACCGCCGCCTTACTTGCCCCATAAGCTTCCGCCCGAGGTAAGGCGACATAGCTGGCGCTGGAGCCCATTAGCGCTAGCTTACCGCCGCGCTTTAACAAGGGCAGCAAGTGCTGTAAGCAATAACCTAGGCTAATGACGTTGGTTTGCATTACTCGCTCAAACAAGGCGCCATCAAAATGCTTAGCATCGTCTATGTATTCGCAAGTACCCGCATTGAGAATAAGCAAGTCCAACGCGGTAATTTTTCGTGCCGCATGCTCTATTTCAGCAGCGAGATTAATATCAAAGCAAAGGGGGTGAAGATGCTCGCCCGCTTGCTGCTTAAGCTCGCTCAATGCAGCCTGATTGCGACCACAGGCCCAAACAATCCAGCCTTGTTTGCAGTAATCAAGGGCCAACTGACGGCCTATGCCTGATGTCGCGCCGGTAATGAATACTTGTTGCATTAATACTCCTTGACTCATACTTAACGCGTGGCCCGTCGCTTGATTTGACGAATGCAACTACCCAACAGCGGAATATGCTCGTATAGCATTTCTCCGAGATCGACATAGTCCCGATGATAGTAAATTTTTTCTTTGAATTTCAGATGGCTGGCACCCTTTACCTGAACAGGCTTGCCCCCATTAAGCTTGGGGTGAGAATAGGTCATCAACCAAAACAAACTAGCTTGGCCATCTTGTTCAATCACCTGCTCAATCAAGAAATCACATTGATTAAGCGATTGGTATAAGCCAGCAAAATACTGCGTTAATTGCGCCAAGCCATGAACATGATGCAAGGCATCGATAAACTCAATGTCAGCATCATAAACCTCAGCTAAGCGGATTAGATTATCTTTGTTTAGCTGCTGATAGAGTGCAACAAATTCATCGATAATGGCTGTTTTCACTGGGATAACCTCTCGCACGTTAGCATTAACTTTTGCCTAACACAGCAAACGCATCTAATGCTCTTTGCCTTGCAAAACTGTGTTCCACCATGGGCTTATGATACCGAATAGGGCGTAACTCGGGTTTCGGCAAGTGGATGTTTTTTGCTGATAAATTAATAAGTTCTGGACAATATTTACGGATAAAAGAACCGTCGGGATCAAACCTTTCGCTTTGCCTCACCGGATTAAAAATTCGAAAATAAGGCTGGGCATCACAGCCCGTACTCGCCGCCCATTGCCAGCCGCCATTATTGGCAGCCAAGTCCGCATCAATTAATTGCTGACTGAAATATCGCTCGCCCTTGCGCCAATCGATTAACAAATGCTTAGTCAGAAAACTCGCGACCACCATGCGTAACCGATTATGCATCCAACCGGTTTGGTTGAGTTGACGCATGGCAGCATCGACCAATGGATAACCTGTTTCCCCCGCGCACCATGCCTGAAAGTCTTGGTCACTATTGCGCCAAACAATATGGTCTGCCTTAGCAACAAAGTTATGACCCATCGAGAGTTTGGGGTGGGCAATCAGTAAATGACGGTAGAAATCTCGCCACGCTAATTCACTGATCCAACAAAATGCCCCGCTGTCAGGTTGATGCAGCGCATCAGGGAAATGCTGCAGTACTTGATGTAAACATTGCCTTGGACTTAGCACCCCCAAAGCAAGATAGGGCGATAAGCAACTGGTTTGTTCCAAAGCAGGCATATCACGATAGTTTTTGTAGTCCGCCAAACGATGCTGCACAAAATCCGATAACGCTTGCTGAGCATGATCTTCACCAATGGGCCACTGCTGGCTGTCACGCAACGGATAGGCGAACTCAATCGGGCTGCTCTCAACGGCAGGAGCAATGGGCGCTGGAGCAGGCAAAGGCGCAGCAAAGCTACTCGCTAGCTTAGCTAACCATTGCTTGCGAAACGGCGTAAAAACCTTAAACATTTCGCCAGCTTGGGTATACACAGTGCCCGGCGCCATAATGCAATGCCCTTCAAACAACCGCAAAGGTAGACCTGCGCTCAATACCGCTTTATCACGACGCACCTCATTAAGCTCAGGCTCGGTATTAGCGTAAATATTGCTGATTTGATGGCGCTGACAATACTCGGTTAAAAAGCTTGGAATATCAGTAAAGTGTTCAACTTGGCAACACTCGGTAACCACACCTAAAGCGGCCAATTGTTGTGCCATTAGATTGAGGCTACGTTGCATAAAGTCAGCCTGAATCGGGGCTAAGTTATGGGCTTGCCATTGCGATGGACTACTAATAAACAAGGCCCGCGTCGGACCTGACGCCATGGCCGCAGCCAAGGCAGGGTTATCACAAATACGAAAATCTTTACGGATCCACAACAGGTTCATTGCCAGCTCTCTTTATGTTTACGACTATCGGCGAGGGGAAGCCCAAGGTTCATTTGATGTAATGCAGCAAACTCTCCAATCAAGTAACTTTGCTTAGAGAATTTCATAAACAGTTGTTTTTGTTGCGTTGTTACTTGCGCAGGTAAATCAAAAAGCAGGCTTACCGGGGCAATCCTGCTGAGCGCTAAGTTGAGCTGAGAAAGCTCATTAAGTATCAATAAGGTCACCTTATAACCCGCCAGTGCCCATTCATTTACCTGTAGCAACGGCTGCCACCAAACACGCTGGCCAACACTAATAATCCAAACTGATTCACTTGGGTTGGCCTGATTGGCTAACTGCCACCGAGTGTAAAATCGCAGCTTGATTTGCTGCTCTAGCCAAGCTTGGATTAACTCGCCATCCGCTCTTTGCTGACAAATCAGTAGGCAATGCTTTAACCATGGCTGTAACACCTGCTCCGACGCCAAGCTAAATGGATACAAAGAAGTTAAATGATCTAACCTTTGATGTAGTTTGGTGCTGTTAAGCGCTACACAATCCCCTATCAGATCATCCACTTGTTGCTGCCAATTGTTTGGCTCAGCTTTAATTACCCGCTGGCCAAGCAAAGGCTTCACTTGGCTAATAGGCACGCCCTTTTCCAGCCAACTAACAATCTCATGTACCAGCGCGATATCTTGTTCACTGTATAACCTGTGGCCCTTGGCTGTGCGCTGTGGATTTAGCAAACCAAAGCGGCGTTGCCATGCTCGCAAGGTTACCGCATTAACCCCAGTTCGCTGTGATACCTCGCGAATGGGATAGAGAAGTTGCTCAGTGCTCATAGCGTAACTTCAACTCTTCAGGGTGCGGGTTTAAGTATATTTGCTGTTCAATGTAAGCATCTGGATAGAGGGTTAAGTAGTGCTTGATTAACGTCATTGCGGCCAACAGCGGAATTAACCCCTGACGGTATTTATCTATGGTTTTAGCCAATTGCTGACGCTCTTCGCTGCGTAGGCTGCGCTTTAAATAACCTTGAATATGAGACAAGGTGTTGGCATGACTTTTCCGCGTCGGATGGCCTTTAAGTACCTGCATAAACAGTTCAATATATTGATCGGCAATATCCTCTACATCCCCAGTCGCCTGAGCTAACAAGGGACCTAGCTTGTAATACAGGTTTACATCATGGGCCATAAGCAAATATTTATAGCGGGCATGAAACTTGTACAAAGCATCACGCGTCGCCCCACCCGCGCGTAACTGTTGCCAATCATGGTAAGCAAAAACGCGGGTGATAAAGTTTTCCCGCAGCACAGGATCGTTGAGGCGGCCTTCTTCTTCTACTGGCAATAAAGGATGATCGGCCATCACCCGAGCCGCAAACACGCCAACGCCCTCACGAACCGCGTCTTTGGTGCCATCCTTGTACAAGTTAACCCGCTCCATGCCGCAGGTGGGCGATTTAGCACAGAAAATATAGCCCGTAATGCCGGTCAGTTGAGCCGATTTTTTGGCTGAAAAATCGCGCAATTTGTCGGTCACATCAAAGCTATCATCGGAAGCCTTAACCCTAATATCACCAAGCTGATTAACCAAGCGGATGGTTTTTCGAGGAGCGCCCATGCCGATGGCCATTTCTGGACATATCGGTTGAAAATCAAAATACTGGCTAAGGTCGTAACGACAATATTTACTTTGTTTATGGCCGCCATCAAAGCGAACTTCTTGGCCTAATAGGCAAGAACTAATGCCTATTTTAATTTTATTGGGTTCAAAGCTATACATTGGTGTCGCCCTTGTACAAGTGAGATAAGATAACTTTAGTCTAAAGTTGTACTAATTTGTTTTATTTGTACAACTTATTGCGCATTTCGGATCACTTTGACGAGATGTTTTTAGATTAACTTTTTAATTCCGTGTTAAATTCATAATATTTTCAAAGTTAATCAAGGGAATGATCTGAGTGAAAACGACCAATAAAGCGGCAACCTTACATGTCCATATCACCAGCTTATTTGTCACGCTTATTCTTGTTTTTGGTTTAGTTCTTGCTGTCTTCAATTATCAGCAAAGCAGCCAGCTGATCCTTGATGCCTCTCATCAAGTCGTTAGACAAACCGATAAGCAAGTCGAAGAGCATTTTGAAAGTGGTTACGGCCGCGCAAACGCCATTGTCGAGATTTTCGCTGAGACTGAATTGACTCAGTCAGCCTATCTGACCACACAAACGATTAACTCGCCGCAACTTTGGCAAGCTCTGCGCGCAAGCCGTGGCGTGGAAGCCATTTATGTTGCTTACAATAATGGTGATTTTTTATATCTTGGTAGACTTCATCAGGAAAGTCGTAAGAAATACAGTAACAACCCAGATGTGCAGTTTGTTGTCACTGTGATCAAGCAACAAAACCAAGACCGCCCCTACCAAGCTTGGACGGCTTTGCTAGATGCCAGTGGGCAACAGATTGGCCCAGTTAACACCCAAGTCGAGCCCTTTGATCCCAAGACGCGACCTTGGTTTATCCAAGCCGAGCAAGCTAGCGAAACCATTCTCACCGAGCCTTACCCATTTAAGGCAACCGGCCAGATGGGTGTCACCATAGCGAAACAAAATAAACAAACAGGTGCGGTTGTTGCCTTGGATTACTCCATGTACCGCCTGTCACAAACCTTAGGCCAACGTAAACATACCCCCAACTCATTACTACTATTGGTTAACCCACAGCAAGTATTGCTTGCCTCTAGCTTGTTATTTGATGCCAACAAAAGCAATCAACAAGCCAGCACAGGGACTCAGCCAGATGATCATCCTGTTGTTGAATTTATCAAGGCAAACTATGAACTTAAGCCGCAAAACTTAAGTTTCGAACTGAACCAAGAACAATGGTTAGGTGAAATCAGTGAAGTGAACCTCTCGGCGCAGCAAAGCTATTACTTGATATCCGTTTCGCCCAGCTCTGAATTGTTAGCCGAAGCTTACTCAATGCGCAACCAAACCTTAATGGTAACCTTAGGCATTATTATTTTAGTGATCCCAATTGCTTGGTTGGTTGCACGCTATATTGCCGCCCCAATTAAACGCTTAACCCAAGAATTAGAAGCCATCAACAACCTAGACTTTAGCCAGCCCATCAGCGCGGTTAGCCGAATTAAAGAAGTGGTCGATTTAGCGACGACCGCTGCAACCATGAAAACCACCATTAGCCAGTTTCAAACCCTGTCTTCCGCCATGCTCGCAAGTCATGATCTTAACAACTTGGCACAACAAATAACGGAAAAAACAACCGAAATGAGCCATGCTCAGGGAGGTGTTTTATATCTCACGTCACCCGATCAAGAAGACCATTTTCATAGCGTGGCGGCCTATTTCAGTGGATCCAATGCGGAGTTATCACAACAAATTAGTCATGCCATCACACAGCAAGACCACATTACACTGTCTCATATCTTTCCCACCGAGGATGAGATTAGCGTTGCTCAACGACACCAAAATGAACACCAATCCTCTTTGGATTTATTAGCTTACAGCGTGTTGGAATGCACCCAATACACCATCACTTGGATCAAATTGCGCAATCACAGTAATAAAGTGATCGGTTTTTGTGGTTACCTCGATCCACCGCAGCACTCGACCAAACGTCGTCCCAATCACTTTATTCAAGCCCTAGCGGGTTATTCGGCACTGGCTTTGGAGGGGCAACAATTACTGCAACAACAAAAAGCCTTATTAGAAAGCTTTATCGAGCTCATCGCGGGAGCCATTGACAGTAAATCGCCTTATACAGGAGGGCATTGCTCACGAGTGCCAGAGCTAACCAAAATGCTAACTCAAGCCGCCTGTGCACAAGACCAAGGGGCTTACCAAGACTTCCAACTGAGTGATGAACAATGGCAAGAGTTACACATCGCCGCTTGGCTGCATGACTGTGGCAAAATTGTGACGCCTGAGTACGTGGTCGATAAAGCGACCAAGTTAGAAACTATTTACGATCGCATTCATGAAGTACGGATGCGATTTGAATTATTGAAACAACAAGCCCATAGCCAATATTGGCAAGGCTTAGCTGAAGGAGGTGAGCCCACCAAGCTCGCTCAGCTTCGCGATGACTTGTTGCAAACCTTAGACCGAGAGTTTGAGTTTGTAGCTCAGTGTAATATCGGCGGTGAATTTATGTCTGATGAAAAAATCACCCAACTTCAAGCCATTGCGCAGCGCACTTGGACCCGAACACTCGATGACACCTTAGGCATAGGTGAGGAAGAATTAAGACGCAAACAAGCTAACCAAGTTAGCTTACCGGCTCAAGAGCCATTGCTAATGGATAAGCCTGAGCACTTATTCACTCGCCAAGATGACGAACTGACTGCGCCGGGTAACCCTTGGGGCTTTAATATGGATACACCGAAATATCGCTTCAACCGCGGTGAGCTGTACAACCTGTCGGTGAGAAAAGGCACCTTAACCGAAGAAGATCGCTTTATCATCAATTCACATATGGTTCACACCCACATTATGTTGACCAAACTGCCATTTCCAGACCATCTCAAACAGGTACCTTTGATTGCTTCTAGTCACCATGAAAAAATGGACGGGCAAGGCTATCCGAAAAAAGTACCTGCTGGAGACTTACCTTTAACCGCCCGTATTATGGTGATCGCAGATATCTTTGAAGCCCTCACTGCCGCTGATCGGCCTTACAAAAAAGCCAAAACCCTCAGTGAAAGTATTAACATTATGAGCTTTATGGTGAAGGATCAGCATATCGACCCTGAACTGTTCAAATTGTTTCTCACTTCAGGGGTCTATTTACAGTATGCTCAGGCATACTTACAACCGGATCAAATCGATTCCGTTGATATAGCGAAATACCTTTAATCAAGACAACTTGGCTCTAGCTGGTTAATATTTCACTAGAGCCAAAAATAACAGTTGACCTAGCAAACAGTTACATTACATTTGCCAGCATTTATTATTTGTCACTAAACCAAGTAACGACAAAGCTAGGAGCGCCTATGGAAGTCATTTCTGTCATAATCGCACAATATAAATTACTCATCACCATTGCGGTGATTGCCAGTTTTCCACTGCTAGTTAAGGCACAAAATAAAGTGCTCGAAAACATGGTGAGAGGGCGCATCGATCCCCACCGTCGTTACCGTGCAGGCTTATTACTCAAAATCATCTCAGCAATAGTCATGCTTTGTTTATTGCTTATTGTTTGGGGTATTGAATTGCGTGGGTTATTAGTGGTTGGCTCTTCGCTGTTTGCCATGCTAGGTGTCGGTTTATTCGCAGGCTGGTCTCTGTTAAGTAACCTGACCTCATTTTTACTGTTATTTATTCAAAATGACTGTCGAGTAGGCCAGTGGGTGCGCATTGTTGATGGCGGTAACTTTATCGAAGGCTGTATCATGGAAATGGGCTTGATGAACGTTGTTTTGCAGCACATTGATGGTCATAAAGTGCTCTATCCAAATAATCTGTTTATTGTCCGACCAGTCATGGTACTCAATAAGCCGCCGGAAAAAGTTAAAAAAGTACAGCCCAAGCGCTTGATTGGTCGAGCTCAAGCTGATGCTTGATTCTCGAGTCCAAGCTGATGCTTGATTAGGAGCCATTATGGAGCAAGATATTAGCCAAATTATTTCGCAAATTTCTGCCGCATCACCCGACAACCAAGATGCGCTGTTTAATATTGCGGAAAAAGAGCTAGACGATGGTGCACTGTCGCTAATTCTTGAATCTCAACCCATCGAAAAGCGGATTCATTTGTGGCGTACCTTGTCACTCAATCACAGTGTCGCGGTTTTAACCGAGATGCGCTCCGATGCACGTAACTCGATCATTCAAAATTTATCACCTATCGAGTTAGATCTGGTTCTTTCTCGCTTAGATAATGCCGACCTGATTGAATGGGCCGATTACCTCCCCCCCGAAATAGTTGAACAAGCCCTTGGCTTGATTGATGAAGAAGAAATCGAATTATTCGATCAGGCCAACGAGTACAGCGATGAAGAAATCGGTCGTTATGCAGAACGTAAAGTTTTGATTTTGGCCAAAGGTCTGCGCGTTCGCCACGCCTTACGATTAATCAGCCGTGATCCCAGCAATGTACAACCCACCATCTATTTAGTAGACAAACACGGTATCTACTTTGCAACCTTGGCGGTACAACAACTGTTTAATGCACCATTGGATCAACCCGTACGTGAGTTGGCCGATGAGGAGCAGCAAGCTATCTCGGCAGAAATGGGCTTACTAGAAGCCTCGGAATTAATCGAACATGCCGAATACGATTGCTTGCCAGTAGTCAATGAGCATAACCGCTTGATTGGCCAAATCAGTGTCCGTTTAGGCATGTCGATTATCCGCGAAGAATACGAAAACACCTTAATGGCACGCGCCGGTTTAAGTGAAAGCCAAGACTTATTTGCTCCTGTTGTTGATAGCGCCAAAAAACGAGCCGTATGGTTGGGGATTAACCTAGTAACCGCAATTTTTGCCTCGATTACCATAGGCTTGTTTGAAGATGTGATTGCCGAAGTGGTGGCGTTAGCGGTATTGATGCCGATTGTCGCTTCGATGGGAGGGATCGCCGGTAGCCAGACCTTAACCTTGATGATCCGCGCGATGGCGCTCAATCAAGTTTCTGCTGGTAACTTATTATCTTTGATTAAAAATGAATGCGGCATTGGCGCCCTAAATGGCTTGCTTTGGGCCTTGGTGATAGGCTTGATTGCTGGGCTCTGGTTCCAATCGCCTCTTATTGGCGCCATTATCGCCTTGGCGATCTGTATTAACATTATCACCGCTGCGTTATTTGGCGTATTAATTCCCATGGTGCTAGAAAAGTTAAAATTAGACCCGGCATTGGCTGGCTCAGTGGTACTGACAACCGTCACCGATGTAGTTGGTTTTTTTGCCTTTTTAGGTACTGCGACGCTTTTGATTTTATAATTTCAAATGCCGGGGAAAAGACCAATGTGATGCAAGTAAAAAGTGGCGTTTCGTATAACGAAATGCCACTCTTTTCGATAGGTTAGCTATGATACGCTCGCCCTGATAGGGTTTCGGCTTAACTATTTTCGCCAAGATAGCCAGCGCGGATGTGCTCATCTTCAATATCAAGCATCTCACCAATAAAGGTTTCCACTTGTTGCTCAACGTGCTTATCGGGCTCAGAGAAGAATGCGATATGAAACACCGCATCACCTTCGTTAACCAAAGGCAAAGTCTGTTGCCCTATCACGATACCACTGCGCGGGGCTTTCAAGGTGGACTCGTCAACCCCCAATGGCGCACTGATATACGCCAGCACTTGCCCTCGGCTGACTCGCTCACCCAGCGACACTTGGCTGCGCACTATGCCGTCAGACTCAGCTCGCACCCAACTGCTCGAGCGTGCAATCACCGGTTCACTGGCTCGCTGTTTACGCGACATCCGAAGCATGCCTAAACTTCGCATGACACTGACAACCCCCCTTAAACCACCCGTAATAGCGATAGGGTCAAAACGTAATGCTTCACCCGCTTCATAGGTAATAACGGGGATATCTAAATTTTCTGCTTCACTGCGCAGTGAGCCATCACGCAATGAGGCATCGATGATCACAGGCGTACCAAAAGCAAACGCCATAGCATTGGTGGCCTCATTGGATAAATTTGCGCGGATTTGTGGCAAATTAGTTCGATGAATGGCACCGGTATGCAAATCGATAATATGAGTACAATGTTTTACCAGATTATCAAAAAATACATGAGCCATGCGTGACCCCAAGGAGCCGCGCGATGAGCCAGGAAAACAGCGATTCAAATCGCGGCGATCCGGCAAATATCGCGACTTATGAATAAAGCCAAACACATTCACCACAGGCACGGCCACCAGCGTACCTTTCAATTGCTGTGGGTTTATTTTCGCCAATAATTGACGAACCACTTCCACACCATTGAGTTCATCGCCATGGATAGCCGCACACACCATCAATACAGGGCCTTGATAAACCCCATTAATCACTTCAACAGGAAAATCTAATGTTGAGTGGGTATATAGTTTAGCCGCCTCAAGATCGAGCTGTTTCCTTTGACCCGGTAATATTTGTTCGCCGAGTAAATTAAAGACCTTATTCTTTTTAGCCCTTGCCACGTGTCGATGTCCTTTTCGAGGCTGCATTTTGCTCTATAAAACTCACTATCAGGTCGGCAATGTCTTTGCCTGTGGCTTTTTCGATCCCTTCTAAGCCGGGGGAAGAATTCACCTCCATCACCAGAGGACCGCGCTCGGAACGTAGCAAATCAACCCCAGCGACATTTAACCCCATGGCGCGAGCCGCTGCTATGGCCGTGCGACGCTCGGCAGGGGTGATCTTAACTAGGCTTGCACTGCCACCTCGGTGCAAGTTGGAGCGAAATTCACCTTCACCAGCTTGGCGTTTCATCGCCGCAATCACTTTATCGCCGATAACGAAGCAGCGAATATCAGCACCACCTGCTTCTTTGATGTACTCTTGCACCATGATGTTTGCCTTTAATCCCATAAAGGCTTCGATAACGCTTTCTGCCGCTTTACGAGTTTCGGCTAACACCACGCCTATGCCTTGGGTACCTTCCAATAATTTGATCACCACAGGTGCACCGCCAACCATCTCCAATAAGTCTTTAACATCGTCAGGCTTACTGGCAAACCCCGTGATCGGCATACCTATACCTTTACGCGATAACAACTGCATTGAACGTAATTTGTCACGAGAGCGGGTGATCGCCACCGATTCATTCACCGGGTAAACGCCCATCATTTCAAACTGACGCAGCACCGCACAACCATAGAAAGAAACCGACGCACCAATTCGCGGTACGATGGCATCAAAGCCACTTAATTCCTCGCCTTTAAAATGGATTTCTGGTTTCTCTGAATTGATATTCATGTAACAACGTAATGCGTCAATGACTTTGACTTCATGGCCGCGTTTCTCACAAGCCTCGATTAAACGGCGCGTTGAGTAGAGATTTTTATTTCTGGATAAGATTCCAATTTTCATAACATTTATTTCCTCTCGCTGGGGACTTTTCCAGCTAGGTATGACCCTTGTGGATCGACGGTAATGCGCCCATTCATAGCTGTGCGGCCAAGTAGCATTCTAAACATCATACTATCACGATTAGTCAGGGTTATTTCGATAGGCCACTGCTGCTCAGCAATACTTAAATGCGTGGTAATGACATAACGCGTTTCGGTGTGACCGCCAGAATCAGTCACATTACGCTGATCGGTCACTTTCGCTTCACAGATCATTTCTAGCTGATCGTTTTGCTGCTGTGGGTGTAACCAGAATCTGACCCACAGCTCATCGTTGCGACTAAATTCTTCGACCTTAAACGCATGCAAGCACGATGTACGCGCACCTGTGTCTACCTTGGCCTTTATCTCAGCAATACCTAAATCCGGTAGTGACACCCATTCGCGCCATCCAACTTGAATCTTGTTAGTCATGAGCTATAAATTCCTTTGCACCTGCCAAATGATGTGGGCTTTTATTAAGCCTTGCTTTGTATACTTAAACAACTGATGAAACAAGTAAAAAAATTATTCAAAAGCCGCTCCATCCCTTTACTATAGCTAGGCTTAAGCCGTTTTTCGCAATCATTAAAATTAAATAGTGACGGAGTTTGTACTATGCCATTTTCTGGAATGATCCATGGTTTACTACTTGATGCAAAAGGTGGAGCTAAACACCTTGAAAATATTGAAGAAATTAATAATTGGCGCGCTGATGATGGGCAGCTATGGTTGCACTTAGACTACACAGATCAAACCGCTATTGATTGGCTCACAACGCAATCCGGCTTATCTGAGCATGTTATTGATTCTCTGTTGGCTGGTGAAACGCGTCCTCGTGTTACCGGAACTCATCACGGCCAAGCAACCTTGATCTTTTTACGTGGCGTAAATCTTGCCCCCGAGCAGGATCCTGAAGACATGGTTTCCATTCGCCTCTACGTTGACCAGAACAAAATAATCAGCACCCGTAAACGCAGATTACTCTCGGTAGACGACATTCGAAATCAGCTAATGGCCGGTCAGGGTCCACGCAATATTACCGAGGTCATCGCCATGCTGACCGACCGCTTAACCATGCGAATGCAGCATGTGATAGATAATCTTGAATTGCGCTTGGACAACATCGAAAACGAAATTTTTGTCGCCGGCGAATTAACCATAGGCCAAGAAATTTCAGCAATTCGCCGCCAAACAATCGTGCTTAAACGCTATATCACACCACAACAAGCCGCACTCAGTAAACTCTATGAAAGCAGTTACCCTTGGATTGATGAAGCATTTCGACATGAGTTTAAAGAAGCTGCAAACCATTCGATGCGCTATGTAGAAGAGCTGGAAGTGATGGTCGAGCGAGCACAAATCGCCTATGAAGAGCGCTCAGATTTATTATCAGAGCAGCTTAACCAACGCATGTATGTAATGTCGATAGTGGCCGCCATATTCTTACCGCTCGGCTTTTTAACCGGCTTACTAGGTATTAACGTGGGTGGGATCCCAGGCGCTGATAATCCGGCATCATTCTATATCTTTATTGCTGTGTTGGCTGCACTGACAGCCTCTATGGTGGGGTTATTTTGGTGGAAAAAGTGGCTCTAGGGGCACAAGCCCCTATTAGCTTGGCGGATTATAATTAAGATTAATAATCCGTTTAAAACCGCAGATGTCGACTATTCTTCGTCTTCTTCGGTTTCTAGCTCGCGGTTAATTTGACTGCGATTAGGATTTCCCGTCACCCCAAAAAAGGTCTTTCCTTTTGCTAACGTGCGGTACTTAATCCATACTTTTTCAACCACAGACTCGGCAGGTAATTCACCTTGAGCCACTTTAACAAATCGCTTTTCTTCGTCTGTGATGGGTGCTTGTTCGCCTTTTGCTAAGGCCATCAAGGTGCGCCCTAAGCTTTCTAATAGTTCAGCTTCTTTGATGGTAAAATCACCGCTACGCTTAAAACCGTAAGGAAAAGACTGATCGTCATAAAAAGCTGCGCCGCATGCAAAACTGGTCGCCATAATTATTTTCCTTCTTTTGCTGATTTTAGTTGCATCCAGCTGAATCTTAGTCATTATTCGCAATTACTAAATCAAAATTTTTTTTTCTATACAGTGAAGGTTTTTGATGGATACCGAGCTACTTAAGACCTTTTTAGAGGTTGGCCATACCCGCCACTTTGGTAAAGCAGCTGAAAACTTATACTTAACGCCATCTGCGGTAAGTTTTCGCATCAAGCAATTGGAAAGCTTGTTGGGCGTTGCGCTATTTAGCCGCCATCGCAATAATATCCAAATCACCCCCGCAGGTGAACGGATGCGACCTTATGCCGAAGCCATGCTAAACGCTTGGGAGCGAGCCCAACAAGATATCGCCCTCAGTGAAAATAACGCTATGCAGCTTTCCATTGGCGCGGCACCAAATCTATGGGATTCATTTTTACAACCTTATATCAATCAGGTACATAGCTCACTACCTAGCCTTTCCCTGCGAGCAGATGTAATTTCGCCACAACTCATGTCACGCCAACTACTCGAGCGCAGTTTAGATATCGCGGTATTATTTGATCCTCCCAAGGTCGATGATATTAAACGAGAGTTACTGCAACAAGTCGAGCTGGTCATGGTCACCAGTGACCACCAGCAATCTCCATTAGTCGCCAATATCGACAAATACATCAAGGTGGATTGGGGCACCGCATTTAACGTGCAGCATGCGCGTGAATTCTCTGGTTTACCTCAGCCTGTACTTCACACCAGCTCGGTACGCATTGGTTTGGACTTTGTGCTGCAAAATGGCGGGGCGGCCTTTTTACCTAAGGCGCTGATTCAGCCTTATATCGATGCAGGTGATTTAGTCGCGATTACCGACGCCATCAGCGTAGAAAGAAGTGTTTATGCCGCTTATTTACCCGACAGCGATCGCATCGAGCAGATACAACAAGTATTAGGTTTCTTCCAAGAGCAATAAGCAAAACCCAAGCAAGGTTTCAGGGATATGAGCATGAAAAAGGTGATAATTAGCTGGAGCTCGGGTAAGGATTCGGCCTTAACACTGCTAAAGATGTTGCAATCAGATCATTATCAAGTCGTGGGGCTGTTTACGACTTATTCGGCTGAAAAATCCTTAGTCCCTATTCAAGCAACCCCGATTCAATTTGTGCGTTTACAGGCCGAGGCTATCGGCTTGCCCCTGCTAGAAATTCCCATGGATAAAGGGGTGAGCAACAATCAATACCAACAAACACTGATTGCAGCCTTAGAGGCATGGCCCCTTGATTTTGACGCCATCGCCTTTGGCGACATATACAATAATGGCATTGCCGATTTTCGTAAAAAAGTCTTTCAAGACACAAGCATTGAATGTGTATTTCCACTACTTAAAGATAGGGTGGGCAAACAATCGCGGGATATTGCCGACCAAATTATTCAGTCTGGCATTAAAGCCATGTTGCAAAGCATTAACTTACGTCATTTAGACAATCAATACTGCGGTGCTATCTATTCCCCTGAATTATTGGATCGCCTGCCAAAGCAGGTCGACCCATGTGGCGAAGGTGGTGAATTTCACACCTTTGTATTTGATGCCCCATTTTTCAAACACAAAATAATGCTGGAGCCGTTAGACCAAGAGCATCAGCACTATCACCACGGCTCAGATATGAATATGTTAGTACAACGCTTTAATGCTCAGCTGGCCTGATCAAGACTCGCTAAAAAACTATTCACAACGCTCAAACACCGTAGCGATGCCTTGACCTAAGCCGATACACATAGTTGCAAGGCCAAATTTGGCTTGTTGCTGCGCCATCACATTAAGCAATGAGCCACATATTCGCGCCCCTGAACACCCCAACGGATGACCCAAAGCAATTGCACCACCGTGTAAATTAACCCGCTCAGACCAATCGTCTAACTGCAGTGCTTGTAATACCGCCAAAGACTGTGCCGCAAAGGCTTCATTCAGCTCGATGACATCAATATCTTGCAAGGTTAAATGAGCTCTTTCCAGCGCCTTGCGCGAAGCTTCAACTGGGCCTAGACCCATTACCGAAGGTTCACAACCCGATATGGCTATGCCTCGCACTTTAGCCTTGATGGGAAGCCCCAAGGTTTTAGCTCGCGCCTCACTCATTAACAATAAGGCAGCCGCGCCATCAGACAAGGCTGAAGATGTGGCCGCAGTAATAGAGCCATGCACAGGATCAAACACGGGACGCAACTGGGATAACTGTTCAAGACTGGTCTCTTCGCGAATGACCTCATCCGCCGCAACCGAGATCAAAGCGCCATCAGCACGATGACCTAAGGTGGCGACCCTTTCATGATCAAACTTGCCTTGCTGGTGAGCTTGATGGGCAAGTTGATGGGATCGCACTGCAAATTCATCTTGCTGACGGCGCGAGATGGAGAATTTTCTGGCCAACAATTCCGCCGTTAATCCCATCATGCCGGCTGCTTTGGCGGAGTATTTGGCGATGCCCGGATGAAAATCCACGCCATGGTTCATGGGTAAATGCCCCATATGCTCAACCCCGCCAACAATAAAACAGTCACCATCACCACACATAATGGCTCGAGTGGCATCATGCAAGGCTTGCATCGATGAGCCACACAAGCGATTCACCGTTACCGCGCCTATGGTTTTTGGCAACCCAGCTAATAAAGCCGCATTACGTGCTACATTAAACCCTTGCTCTAAGGTTTGCTGCACACAACCCCAATAGATATCTTCTATGGTGTTAGCATCTAAAGCTTCATTGCGCGCGAGCAGCTGTTGCATCAGATGAGCGCTTAAATCTTCGGCTCGAACATGACGATACACGCCGCCTTTGCTGCGCCCCATCGGTGTACGAATTGCATCCACCACTACTACTGAATTAAGCTCTGCCATGGTTCACCCCTTAGTAATAGATTTCGCCAGCGGCGGCTTTTTGTCTTAATGAGTCTGGCACTTGATATAGGCTACCAAGATGGCTTAACGCATCGGCTTTGGCGATAAACTCGTTCAGCCCCACCTGTTGCAACCACGCAATGGCGCCACCACGAAACGGTGGAAAACCTAAACCATACACTAAGGCAATATCAGCTTGAGCGGGGCAAGCAATAATGCCTTCATCAAGACAATGTAGAACCTCGTTGACCATAGGGATCATCAAATAGTCGATAACTTCTTCAGAGCTCATTTCCACTTGGCTAGGAAAATGCTGTGCTAGTAGTTCATAAGCAAAGGAAGCGATTTCTTTATTAATATGTCCTTTGGCGTCTCGACTGTAATGATAAAAACCCTCGCCGCTTTTTTGGCCATAGCGCTGCGCATGATAAAACACATCAATGCAATCGGTTTGCTGATTGGCCATGCGTGTTGGGTAACCTACCGCCATCACTTCTTTGGCATGATGAGCCGTATCTATCCCCACAACATCCAGTAAATAAGCCGGCCCCATCGGCCAACCAAATTGGCTTTCCATGATGTTATCGATCATCGAAAAGTCGACGCCCTTAGCAATTAAGTGAGTGAAACCAAAAAAGTAGGGGAACAACACTCGATTGACAAAAAAGCCGGGACAATCGTTGACCACGACAGCTGATTTGCCCATGGCATGAGCCAGCGCAACCACGGTATCTATCGTGGTCGCTGAGGTTTTTTCACCGCGTATCACCTCCACCAGCGGCATACGATGTACCGGATTAAAAAAGTGCATGCCGCAAAACCGCTCGGGGTTGGCCAAGTTTTGTGCCAGTAAACTAATAGGGATCGTTGATGTGTTGCTGGCTAAAATACAATCTGAACTCACATGTTGCTCGGTTTCGGCTAACACTTGAGCCTTAATCTTGGGATGTTCAACCACGGCTTCAATCACCACATCAGCATGCTCTACAGCATCATAACTAAGTGTAGGTGTGATATTAATTAGCGTTTCACCTAAGGTTTGGCCATCAATACGCCCTCTTTCAAGTTGCTTATTGAGCAACTTGTTTGCCTCATCCATTCCCAACCTCAAGGCGGCTTGATTGATGTCCTTCATGGCTGTGGATAAATCATGACTCGCCGCTTGATAAGCAATGCCGCCCCCCATGATCCCAGCACCCAATACCGCGACGTTATTCACCGGTTTGCCCTGCTTCGCCAATTGTTTAGCCGTTTGCTTGAGCTGCTGATCATTGAGGAAAATACCAACAAGATTGCGGGCAACATGAGATTTCGCCAGTTTAACAAAATGTTTATTCTCTACCGACAAAGCGGCATCACGAGATAAGCTGGCTGCTTTTTCAATGGCTTTTACGGCGGTGATAGGGGCTGGATAATGATGACCGGCTTGCGCTGCCACCATGGCATTGGCCGTGGCAAAACACATGCTTGCTTCGATGGCAGAAAGCATCAACGGGGCTAATTTTTGTTGCCTTCTTGCTTGCCAATCAAGTTTACCTGCTCGAGCATCTGCCAGCATGGTTAATGCCGCAGCTTGTAACTGTTCGGTTTCAACAATGGCATCTAATACGCCCACCGCTAATGCGGCAGCCGCTTTATGTTGCTTACCTGTGGTGATCCACAGCAATGCGTTATCAGCACCAATTAACCGAGGTAACCTTACCGAGCCACCAAAGCCCGGCATAATGCCCAACCTGACTTCGGGCAAGCCTATGGTAAGCGAGTTATCTGCGATGCGAAAATCACTGGCCAGAGCACACTCACAGCCACCGCCTAAGGCAAAGCCCCGCATCACGGTAATGGTAGGCACGTTGAGATCTTCAAGTCGACTAAAGATGGCATTGGCTTTGCTCAGCCATTCACTTAACTCGGCTTCTGGAAGGGCAAATTTGGGTAAGAACTCGGTAATATCGGCCCCTACCATAAAGTCAGCCTTGTTATGACCTATGATAACGCCAGATAAATCATCGAGCTGCTCTAAGCACTGTAAGGCTTGTGAAAAGGAGACTAACGTACACTGATCAAACTTATTGACCGAGCCTGCACTGTCAAATCGAATTTCAGCCACCCCTTGCGGATGTTGGATCACGCACAAGGCATCACTTTGATATAGCATAGGACCTCCTTGCTCCTTGTGGCCTATTATCAAGGAGAAAATAAGTGAGACATCCTAAGTTTAGACACGGATTATAAAGCCAGTGTGACATTTAAGAGCTTAAACAAGAATAATCATGGGCTGGGACGTAATAAAATGTACCGGTATCACAAAATTAACTTAGTTATAAAATTCACTAGCACTTTTGACTTATTACACTATTATCTAATTCATCATTAACTGTATTGATCGGAAAAGAGATGAGAGAGCTTGTCGCACTAAGCCTGTTAGTTCCACTAATGCTTCTTACCTTATGGTTGCTACAGCAACCCCTATTATTCGTTTTTCAATTAGGGATTCTATTGCCGCTCATCCTCATTCAATGTGCCCGCAAAGCAGTGAGTTATTATCAAAGCAAAGGGATGCACACCCTATTTCTAAAGCATTAACTTACTTGCTCAATCTACCTTACTGATTAAATTTATTATGTAGTCTATAGCTTGGCTGGCTTGCGGTGTAATGGGCCCTTGTTGCTGTAAGTCAGCCAACGCTAGCTTTAAGGTTGCCAATTGTGCTTTGGTTGGCTCTTGCTCATTTATCAATAACAACCCCCCCTCTTCCACCGAAATAGTAATGTAATTCTCATTTGCATCACGCAAATACAGATACAAATCTTCGGAATAAGGATCAACGCCCTCCTCTGATAACGGTGGAACAAACGGCGCCATCTCATCATCAGCAAACACGAAACCAGGCAGCAACCACAACAGACTGGTAAAAACACAAATTTTAAACACCGGACTTCCTCACTTAGCTCATCAAGCTCACAAATTGGCAATACCTACTCACATCCCTTAAACTGTGCTAAATCATTGGGCAATCAACCACTCATGGTGTTGCCATCACATTATTATTTAAGCACAACAGCACCAGTAAAGAGTATAAACACAAGGACCAGCATGAACATTAGCGATCTTCTGACTCAAGTAAACAACCAACCAGACACCATAGAATTTAACGATGTAATGGCGGTCATTGCAGCTAACTTTGACTACACCCCCACGGAGTTTAGTAATGGTTTAGGCGAAGACTTATTCGTTAACGCTGCAGGCACCAACGAAGGCTCTTGCCGCTTGTTCGCTTTTGCTCAACTGCAACAATTAGATCAAACGCAAACCTTAGCCTTGTTTGGCCGTTTTTACCGCGAAGATGTATTGCAAAATCCAGCAGGTAAAGACCACGGCAATATCCGCAATTTTATTAAGTATGGTTGGGATGGCATTCAATTTCAGCAATGCCCATTAGCTGCTAAGTAAGCAGGAACAGTAACTGGGGGGAGCATACAACTCCCCTAAGATGCCTATGTTTTCCTGCCTGTTGCGTCACGACTTACCTCTGCGTTTGCCTTCATCCTGAGGGTAAAATTAATTCGTTTTACAGCCAAATAGCCCTGCTGTAGATAGTCCTTTCACTTTTTGGGATTATTTAGATGTCAGCCTTACTTGATCAACTTCCACCGTCGGATGGCACACCGCCTCAATTTGAGACCATAGCGCAAGCATTAACGGCACAGGGATATTGCATCATTGCGGATGCCTTGCTGCACTATCCTCACTTAACACAAGATTTACTGTTACAAGCTTCACAAATGCCAGCCAGCGCATTCAACAGTGCAGGTATAGGTCGCCAACAAGATCACATCCAGAATGAGTTCGTCCGCCGCGACGAAATTCACTGGATCGATGGCAACACTGCCGCCGAGCAGGCTTGGTTAGACTGGAATAAAGCCCTGCAAAACTATCTTAATAAGCGACTATTTTTAGGTCTGTTCTCCTACGAAAGCCACTTTGCTCATTATCGTCCGGGGGCTTTTTACAAAAAGCATGTTGATGCATTTCGTGGTGAAGCTAATCGGGTGTTAACCACAGTGTTCTACCTAAACCCCAATTGGACTACGGAAGATGGAGGGGAATTGGTTATTTACCCTGAACACAGCAACGAAGGCGCAACTGACATCATTGCCAAGGTTATGCCTACTTTTGGAACTATGGTGCTTTTTTTGAGTGAAGAATTTCCACATGAAGTGCTACCGGCGAAGCGCGACCGCTATAGCATAGCGGGTTGGTTTAGGGTTAATAACACTACCAAATTAGATCCGCCGCGCTAAAAATATGTTGCTTTAGGCACTTAAACGATAATTCGCTAAGTGCCTAAAGGCTTATACTATTTCACGACTTACTGTTTAAATACCCAAAACTTATTCAAGGCAAAAATAATCACTGGCGTGACAAAAGTAAGCAACGCTAAATACACATAATGGTGCAGACCGAGCCAGTCGATGGTAATAAAAGCCCACAGCAAGTTTAACAACAATCCAAATATGGCTGTTTTAAAAAACCGTACGAAGGCTCTTTTTTGACAACTCACCGCTGCAGCTTCGGTTTTAAAGGTCCACTTAAACTGGCCAAGGTAGGACACCGCAAATGCCACTAAGAAGCCACCAATATTAGCGGGCAATTGGGTCCAACCAAACCAAGCAAACAAAATGTGAAACACCAAAGCGTGGGTTAAGGTTGCCCCAACTCCCACCACCGCAAATGAGATCAGCTGACCTAACTTGATATTATGATTTATCTGATTTTTCAGCTTGCTGATCATGGCTGTCATAAATTCCCTCAATGACATAAAGCGGACGGCTTTTTACTTCTTCGAAGATACGGCCTATGTACTCACCCAAAATACCGATACCAATCAGGTTGATCGCGCTGAAAAATAGGATCAGTGTAATCATAGATGCATAACCTGGTACATCCACCCCAAGCACTAAGGTTTTGAAAATGGTAAATGCCATGTAAATAAAGGCAATAATGGCCACCACGCCCCCTAGGTAGCTCCAAATACGTAATGGCGCGGTCGAAAAGCCCAGAATGCCATCTAAAGCAAAATTCCATAGCTTCCAATAGTTCCATTTAGTTTCACCCGCAGCTCGCTGTGGACGATGGAAATAAACGTATTCGGTTTTAAAACCAGGGAATGCAAATAAGCCTTTCATAAAGCGGGCTTTTTCTGGCATACGGCGGACGACTTCCAGTACCTTTTGATCAATCAAGCGGAAATCACCGGCATTTTGGGGAATATCCACCTTACTAATTCGGCCAATTAAACGGTAAAACGCCATCGCGGTTTTACGCTTAATAAAGTTATCATCGCGACGATCACTGCGCACCGCCACCACAGAGTTCGCGCCTTGACGCCACTTAGCCACCATTTCAGTAATTAACTCAGGCGGATCTTGTAAGTCTACGTCCATCGGAATCACCGCTTGGCCCTTTACATTATCTAAGCCTGCGGTCAGTGCCACATCCTTACCAAAGTTACGCGATAAATTAATCAAGCGAATATGGCTATCTGGTTGCATGGCTTTCGCATGCAAGATATCGAAGGTTTTGTCTGTACTGCCATCATTAACAAACACGATTTCATAGGATGAAACGCATTGCTTTAAGATGGGGGTTAATGTGTCGAGAAAGAGATCGATACTTTCTTCTTCATTTAGCACACAAACCACAACGCTAAGTTCTGGATTTATAACCATGGTGTCCCCTTTTTTATTGGCTCTCTTCCTTGAGATAACCCTGTTAACAATTTAGCTATTTGCGACTTAGCTATTAGCGACGACGCTGCCAGATGCCTTTAGGCGGTTCGCCATTACGATTAAAACCAAACCAGTCATAGTGACTTTTAATTTGTGCATTGATTGCTTGCCACTGTTGATCTTGGCCGGCATCAAACACGATATATTCAACCCGATGAGCCTGTAGCCAGTCTCGACTACTGCCTAAGTTGCCAGCATAGAAACTGCGGATTTGCTCGGTCATTTTCCAAACCTGTGGAACTTCACCATGCCAAGTACGTAAATGCGATGGCCAGCCCATTAATACCGGCTTATCATTGAAAATAGCAAATACACTAGAATGCATATAAGCATTATTTGGCACATTTTCTAATACAATACCGCGAGGGGCCTGTTTGAGAAAAGCGAACATATCACGATTTGCTGGGTTGCCCGTAAACCACTCATGGCCTTGTAGTTTACCCATATGGGCTTTGTTGGCATGGGTTAAGTAATTAACCACATCAATACCCGCGGTCGACGTAATCAGCAGCACCACAATGGCCGACGCCTTGATCCAGACTTTCTGAGCCCCCAAACAAATGGCACCAAATAACACTAATGCGCCAACATAGATCCAGCCCCACCATTTCATGACGGTATTAGTTCGAATAAACTTGCCGCCAGTTGGATCATCGATATAAATCATTTCACTGATCAGCAACAATAAGCCAAAGGTAATCACAAAAGCGGCCGCCAATTGTCGCCATTTGCGATCAAACAGGGCCAGTAGCATCAAGGCCAAGATAGGCCATTGCATACCGATAAAGCGCGCCCAAGGCGTGTGATCATCCCCCGTGACTAGCTTCACCGGCGTTGATACCCCACCGCTGGTAAAACCAATTAAGAAAGGGTAAACCAATAATCCCGCTAACAAACCACCACCAATTAATGCTAACCAATCTGGCTTTTGCTTCTGCCAGTAAGTCAGCGCTAACCAGCCACAAAGCAAAAAGCCTTGCAAAGGAAACACCCAAGTATTGGTAATCAGCATCAGGGGTACGGTAGCACCTAGCATTGCGGTACATAATCGCACCGCTTGCTGAGATTGAATCGACATGATGAGCACTAAGGTGATCAGTAAGATTAAAAAGCCACCGATTGGCGGATGGTAATCACCCACAAAGAATTGATAGCCATAGTTTTCTAATGGCAATACACGTAGCTCAAATTGCGGATTCGGTTTATCGATAGGGAACAACATCGCCGCCATATCAGCATTGGTTTGGTCACCACCTTGATGGGCTTTCTCATCATGCGAGCCCGTAAAACGCGCACCGCGCACTAAATTCATAAAGGCATGGTTAGACACCTGATGGCGATAGCTATTTTCAGCATTTCGAATATCTTGCTCAGACGCTTTATCGATGAATTCTGCTTGCAAGATTTGCGGTTCAGTGGGCTGCTTATAGACCAGATGCAACAAAGGCGATAAGCCGGTACCGCCAAAGGCTAATGTTGCGACCAGCAATAGTTTTAACCAAGCCGATTTTAGGAAATGCCCAGCTAAATACCATGCCAAGGTGATCGGCAATGCCATTAAGATACAAAATGATAAATTGTAAGTGGTGCCGACATCTAAGCTAAAAATACGGCCAATCAAGGCGCCGAGGTAATGCTGAAATGCATAGTAAAAATCGAACTTATGCGGTGCATACCAGTTATCATCCGGCGGTAATGTCACGCCATTCATATAGTTACTGATAAAGTAAAGGTCGGTAATGCGCTCAGAGCTAACATTGATAGCCGGAAGAGAGAAGCGCCAAACAAAGGCATACAAAAAGGCTAACCCAAATACCAGCTCTGCCCCCCAAAAGCCACTGGCCTTAAGATCATCTTGGCGTTGGTAAAGTAAGTAAGCACTCGCTAAGGAGGTAAATGGCCACAACCAATTTAAACTGCCGAGCCCAACAAAGTGTTCGATAAAAAAGAACACCAGTGCAAATAGCAAAATACCCAACGAGCGAGCGAGAGCAAAATTAGGCAGCCAGCGACGACAAAATAAGGTTAGGCCAGCTAAATTGAGCCAGATAATGGCCAAGGTGAGTGCCAAATAAATTAAATGCATGATTAGTGACTTCCCTGTTCTTTACGCTGCCAAATGCCTAATCTTAAATCGCCGTGTTCTTTAAACGGTAACCAAATGTAATCCTGAGCTATTTTTTGCTGTACTTGAAGCCAGCCTTGGCGATCCGCGTTGTAATCATCTTGCCGCCAAACAATATAGCGAATTTGATGCTTAGCGAGCCAAGCCAAAGGATCTTCCAGCTGTCCTTTAAATAACTGCTGCGCCTCAAGGCCGCGTTGATAAATAAATTCGGCATTACTGCGCCATTGTTTTTGATGAGATGGCCAACCTGTGAATGAAGGCTTGTCAGCAAACAATGCCATAGCGGATGTTGAGGTGTAAGCCATGCGGTCAAGGCGTTCAAGCACCACACCCGCAGGCGCGTCTTGCAAGTAATTAAGCATCTGCCGCGTTTCGGGGTTTTTGGTTAACCACTGATGGCCATGTAACTTACCAAAAGAAGATTTATCCGCCACATAGAAATATTCGGCTAAGGTGATGCTGTAACTAGACAAGGCGACCAATGGTATAAGGGTTACCCAACGTAACCACCCAGCCTGTTTAGCGAACAATACGCCACACAAACCAACCAGCATCAACACTTGGATCCAAGACCACCATTTCAAAATGGTGTTAAAGCGATCAAATACCCCGCCCATAGGATCGTCTATGATGATGAGTTCAGATAGGCCTAAACACACACCGCTTATCACCATAATAAATGCGGCTAACGGGAGTTTTTTCACTAAGCCAGCAGCCAATAGCCAAAGCAGTAACACCGGCCATAAAATCAATAACCACTGACTAAAGCTCACATGTTGATCGCTACCCACCCATTTTATCGGCGTACTGAGGGCATTACTGGTAAATTCGAATAGGAAGGGATATGCCAAAATCAATGGCACCATGCCGCCAACAATAACGGATTTAAGGCAAAGTGAACGCCCACTGATCACTCGGTATCCCAACCAAGCAAAAACCAGCAAGGCTTGCAGCGGTACCACCCAAGTATTGGTGATCAACATTAATGGGCCGGTTGCAACTAAAATACCGGTCAACCAGCGCTGCTGCGCCAAGGTGGTACGGATTTTTTCTAACTGGAATATACAAGCAAGCGCCAGTAATAACAGGGTAAAACTGCCAAGAGGCGGATGATAATCACCTTGGAAGGTAAGATAGCCTATGGTCTCAAGCGGCATCTCTAAATTTGAGCTTGGCGCAACGCCAAAATACTCTTTGCCAAACTCCGTATTCACCCGCTCATCATACATACCTATGTAGCGAACACTGGCCCAAAGTTTACTTTGAGCGGCGAAACGTGCCTGATTTTCTGGGTAGTCATACATGAAAGGAACAAAAGGAGAAACGCCCGTGCCGCCAGCAACCACAGCCAGCAATAAGGTAATCTTTAAATACTTATTCTTACACCAAGTGCTGGCGATAGCCCACACTAAGCTAAAGATGTATGCCATCACTAAAGCCGAGGCTAAGTTGTAACTATGGCCTACACCTAAGTTAAGAATACGACCTAACAAGGCCGCGCTGTAGTGTTGAAAGCCATAGTAAAAATTAAAGGTATAACCGGGTAACCAATTATCAACCGGAGGAAGCTGGGTTCCTGCCATATAATTGCTAACGAAAGATAAATCCGTTAGCGCTTCCGATGCTCCATCAATATCAGGAAAGGCCATTTTCCATAATAAGCCATACCCCAAGCCGATAGCGAAGACTAACTCGCTCTTCCATAGGCCTTGTCGAAAGGCTCCTTGAGCTTGATAAAGCACCCAAACGGAGGCGATGGTCGTGAGCGGCCAAAGCCAACTTAAATTACCTAAGCCAATATAGTGTTCAATAAAAAACAGAATAAGACAGAATAATAAGGAACCGGCAAGCTTACTGATGGCATAGTTACCAATCACTCGCTGTCCTACCACCGCCACAGCAGACAAATTAACGCAGAGAATTAGCAAGGTCATTGCTAAAAATATCAGACTCATAGTCCCGTTCTTCCATGATCATGCAAATGTTAAATTAGCCTCGGTCTACCTCAGCCAATGAAGCAACCCCCTGCTACTATCCTTGTCTCAGGAGAGCGATGAGTTTAACAAACAAAACCGCTTTGTTCTTCGACCCATTTAGCAAAATAACCTTATACCATCAGCAATAATGACATGATCAGGCCATCATTTGGGATAAAGACTGAATGGGGCGCTAGGATATTCAAATAAAAAGGCCACCCAAAGGCAGCCTTATATAAATACCTTAATCCGGTTGACGCTCAATCTAGCACAAGATTATCCATAACATTTTGCAGCTGTAACCCCTTAGATTGGCGGATCTCAGCTTTCTTCAGTTTGTTATGAACCAACTCTAAGGTAACGCACAAAGGTTTTTGCTCGTCTTTCTCAAAGCAATAAATAGTGAAATGAGTTTCCAAGCCCACCTTGTATTGTGGTGTGCTACGAATAACAGAAACCAAAGATAGGTTAGCACCATTAATCGGGGCATTATTTAAATAGAAAGTTTGGCTAGTTATAAGCGATTTAACAAGTCGTACATCTGCTCGGCGCTGCTTGTAAAGTAAAGCAAAAGTAACCCCCAGCAAACTAAAGATTGCGAAGTAGAATATCATTTTCAAGATCCCTTTAATAAATGATTGAATTTTAATAATTTTAGTTGTCTATCTTTTTTCTCTACGTCCTTGCAGAGAATATCTGCTCAAACATTAAACAGATATACGGTGAATTGTGCCTGATGGTTTGTAAAAAAAATGTTGGCTAGATCTAATTTAACTGGGGATTTAGATTTAAATGACTAAACTATTTATTTTTATGACTATCAACAGCTAGTTTTAGGGCATAAATGGGCGGAATTGTTCCGCCCGCGCTGGTTACTTCAATGCTTGCTGTAAAATTTCACGGCTACGATCTAACGTAATCGTCTGATTTTCTCCCAAAGCAACCATGTTATGTAGCTCAAGCTGTTGCAAAATTGCCGCAATGACCGCTGACTTATCATCACCATAATTGTCTAATTGTGTTGCAACACCTAAACCATGATAGAAAGCTTCAATGGCTGCGATCGTCTGCTCCGCCAGTTGCTCACTCTGTTGCAATTTAAAGACATTGCGTCCCATTTGCTCTAACTTGGCTCGTTTATAGTCTATTTGATTCCGCAATAACCAAGGCTGAACTATGGCTAGCGAACGAGCATGATCAACCCCGTATAAAGCAGTAAGCTCATGGCCGATCATGTGAGTCGCCCAGTCTTGCGGCACACCCGAGCCAATCAAACCATTGAGAGCTTGATTGGCAGTCCACATTAAATTAGCACGCCAACTATCATTGTCTCGCTCAGCAAATTGCTCGCCTAAGGTTTTTAAGCTAGTTAACAAGGCTTCAGCATAACCGTCTTGCACTAAGGCGCCGGTGGGCTTAGTTAGGTATTGCTCACAGGTATGAACCCATGCATCCACTAAGCCATTGACGAGCTGACGCTCAGGTAAGCTTTTCATCACATCGGGATCCATCACTGCAAATGCTGGTTGTACCGCTGGAGACAAAAAAGCTAACTTATCTTGGGTTTCGGCTTTAGTGATCACTGAGCCCATATTTGATTCTGAGCCCGTGGCTGGCAAGGTGAGTACCGCCCCTATAGGTAGTGCTTTACTAACTTGATGCTGGCCCGTCAATATATCCCAGCCATTACCTTGATACAGCGCCGCCGCCGCGACATATTTTGCGCCATCAATGACCGAGCCCCCGCCGACGGCGAGAATGAACTCAACCTTCTCAGCTTTAACTAGGGCCACCGCGCGATCTAAGGTCTCTACGGTTGGGTTTGGCTCAACGCCTGAAAACTCGACGATTTCGTGTCCGGCTAAAGCATCCAACACTTGTTGATAAACACCATTGGCTTTGATTGAACCGCCACCATAAAGAAAAAGTACTTTAGTACTTTTGGGGACAGCTTGTGTAACCGCACTGATTTGGCCTTGACCAAAGAAGATCTGGGTAGGATTGACATAAGTAAATTTCATTAGCTTCCTCTCATGTTTATGGTTAATCTAAAGCAACTAACTACAGATGCATATTAGTATCCAGATAAGCAATTAAACAGGCCAATTAGTGCTATTTAATTGCCTATTCCTGCCAAACCATTCAACCAAGATGTGAATTAATATGATGATGCACCCATTTACAACCTTGATGGAAAGTTACTGCCAGCAGCAAGGCCTAGATCACTTAAATGGTATTCATCAAACCAATATAGACGGCGTTTGGTTTTATCGCGCTGATTCGCCGAGCGCACGCCAGCCCTTAGTTTACCAATCGGGTATCATTATTATGGGACAAGGCCAGAAACGCGTACACCTATCAGAACAAGCATTTGACTATGGTCCGGGAGATTACTTGGTGTTAGGCGTACCACTTCCACTAGAATGTGAAGCTTGGGGCCAACGAGATGAGCCGCTGCTTGGTATTGCCATCGATATCGATCCACAATTACTCGCTCAAATTGCAGGAAAATTGAGTCATTTCAATCACAATACGAGTGATAAGACCGTAGTAGAATGTGGCTTAGTCGCCAGAAAAATGGCCCCAACTTTAGAGCAAGCCGTCATTCGCTTACTCGATGCCATGTTGGATGATGCTGAAGCTAATATATTGGGTAGCAGCATCATTAAAGAAATCATTTATCGGATCCTAATTGATAAGCAAGGACGAGTGCTATTCGATCTAGTCAATCGAGATAGCCACTATTCGCGAATTGCTCAGACCCTACACTGGCTACATCAAAACTATCCAACTCAAATCTCCGTTGAGCAGCTAGCGAAAACTGCCAACATGAGCCTTTCTTCTTTTCACCGCGCCTTTCGCCAAGTCACCTTAGAATCACCATTACAGTACCTGAAAAAAGTGAGGCTAGATAAAGCCAAAGAGCTGATCATTAAAGACGGTAAACGAATCAATGATGTTGCAGAGCTAGTTGGCTATACCAGCCCGTCACAATTCAGTAGAGAGTTCAAACGCCATTTTAAAACAACCCCCAAGCAGGCCATCAATATATAGCCCCTTGTAAGGTAAGACCTTGCTCTGGGAATATGTTTAGTTTTCTGCAAACGTAAAAAGCCCTTACATTTCTGTAAGGGCCTCTTCGAATAGGAGCATGA
>NZ_JBKFDK010000017.1:0-95629 GCF_046452435.1 Motilimonas thetidivivens | reverse complement strand
CCGTCACATCGTCATCTAGGGTTTGCGTGCGCACTAAGATGGTTTGGTTACCGCCGTCTGGCAAACTTACCTGGCCGTTAGACACAGTCCAGGTTGCGCCTCCATCTAGGCTAACTTCAAAACTGGCTTCATAATCTGCTGATGTCGCCGTTCCATCCGCTAGGCTTAAACTAACCACACTGCCAAGAGCCGCTTTACCCACTTCAACTGTGAAAGTGGCTTGCTCGCCTTCTATTACAGTGACATTATTTGAGTCTGCAGCTGGGTTAACAATTAAGCTAGAGCCGTCATTATCGATAATAGTGGTGGTAACCGCACTATCACCTTTGACTAAATTCTCAAAACCACCACCATTGGTATTGCCTAAAGTGACATTAAACTGCTCATTACCTTCTTTGACTGCATCTTCAATAGTTGTTACCGAGAACACTTTTTCCGTGGTGCCCGCTTTAATCACCACATCTTGGGTTTGCGCAATCACGTCACCGTTGTCGGTAGTGATATGGCCAGTGATCACTTGTACCGTTAGATCTGTCGCGGGCGCTTTGTCCACGCTAACGGTGTAGCTAGCACTTTCACCTTCAACCACGCTTGCATCACCTTTTAGACTGATGGTCGCGGTGTCTTCGGGTCCTGGGTTACCGTCGGTGCCGGTTTGGTCATTGATGGTAGTTTCGACCACCGAGGTGCCTTTGACTAAATTCTCATAACCGCCACCCGTGGTGTTACCTAGGCTGACTTGGAATTTCTCGCCAGTATCGGCATAGGCATCATCTAGGGTATCCACGACTAACGTCGCGCTGGTTTCACCCGCTTTAATCACCACATCTTGGGTTTGGGCTATCACATCACCATTATCGGTAGTGATATGGCCGGTGATCACTTGCACGGTTAGATCTGTCGCGGGCGCTTTGTCCACGCTGACGGTGTAGCTAGCACTTTCGCCTTCAACAACAGTAGATGAACCGCTTAAGCTGAGAGTTGCAGTATCAGCTGGTGTCGGAGGGGTAACGACACTGTCATCAAGGATGGTTGCAGTTCCTGTACTTTGTAGTACTTCACCTGCACTAACTAAAGAAGCATTTAATTGGTAGGTTTCGGGCGCTTCTATATACGCATCATCAAGGGTTTGGGTGCGAACCAAAATAGTTTGATTGCCACCATCTGCAAGACTAACCTGACCATTTGAAGCTATCCAAGTCTGGCCACCATCTAAACTTATTTCAAAACTTGCTTGATAATCTGCCGAAGTAGCGGTGCCATCTTCTAGGCTTAGATTCAAAATACTACCCGCTGCTGCTTTACCCACCTCAACAGTAAAGATTGCTTGGTCACCTTCAACAACATCAAGGTTGTTGGCTTGCATCCCTTGGTTAACAACAACACTGGTCGTGTCGTTATCAATAATATTCGTTGTCACCTCGGCGTTATCTGGTTGTGGCTTAATCGCCTCAAATGCACCTTGTTGATCAACTATGTTAACCACAGAGACAACTATGGTTTCGATTGCTTCAGGTAAGTTATCGTCGATAGTTGATAACACAAATTGACCGCTACTAGCAGGGCCTGTGATAACAACAGAAACAACACCATTAAAGTCGGTTCCGTCTTCGGCAGAACCTGAATAAGCAAGCTCAACGGTCACTGACTTACCATCAGGAACAGCCTGAGAAAGCTCAATCGTGTATGGAGACGTGGTGTCACCTTCCGTGACTTCACTTGGCCCCGTAATAGCTACAAAAACTGTGTCGTTTTCTTCAGGTTCAACGCTAGGCTCTATTGCTTCCTCACCCGCATCATCATAGATAGTGCCTTCAATAACAGCGGTCGTTGACTCATCACCCGTCGTTAATGTTGCCTGTAATTGAAATGTCTCGGCAACTTCGCGGATCGCATCATCAGTGGTATCAATACGCACCAATACGGTTTCAGAGCCGGTTAAGTTAATGGCTGATTCACCATATTTAATCCAGCTCACACCACCATCAAGACTCACTTCAAAATTAGCATCATAATCACTGGCGCTAACTGCTGAGCCATCAACAAGCTCTAGAGAAAGTGATGAGTTAAGCGCATTGGTTACATTGACCGAAAAAACCGCAAAGTCCCCTTCGGCAACAGCTACGTTATCTGAATTAAGGGATGCACCAGCAGGACTTACGATAATAGAGGGAATTTGAGGTACACTTGGGGTAACTTCGATGGTTTGTCTAGGTTCAATGGGTTCTATTTCTTCTGGTGGTTCAACAGATAAGCCATTGGTGTCATAGCCTGAGCCCGCAATTTGCGAATCGCCAGTACGAGAGATACCTGAGCTACCACTGATACTTGAACCGGCAGCAGCCTCTTCACCAGCAGCAGGTGCTTCAAAATCATCGAGTTGGGTTGGGTCTGCTCCAGCTAATAGCGCTTGTTGCAAGGCAGCTATTTCACTTTCCACATCCGCCGGTAATGAGAATGCATCTTCGCCATTACTTTCGTTGGCTGCAACAGCCAAATTGTCATCAATCGGAGACAAGGAGAATGCCTGAGCATCTTCAGCCTCAATTTTTTGTCCAGGTAAGACTTTATCACCAGGTTTTAACAGCGCTTTACTTCCATCGCTATTAACAACATACACTTTGCCATTGATGGCGCTGACAACTGAAGCAGTTTGAACTGATAACAAAACCATAACTTTCCCTCGGTATTCCATGTGGCGTTCCATTGCTGGTCCCAATCCTTGGGTCGCCTTTCTTCCTGATGGGTGAAGATGCTAATTAGCCATATATTTGGCTGCAATATTGCAAGTCTATAACATATCTGAAATAGATAAAATACACTCAGTCATTAACATGATGCGCTAGATCTCATGGCATCGAGCACAATCATGATCCGAAGCGCGCTAAGCATAAATAAAAACAGTGTTTTTCTAGAAGGTTATATCGGCAGGGGATGAAAAAATGTTATTTAAAAGTTGTAAATAATCCACCTTCTGAAGAAGGTGGCTTTGTGTTAACCCCCTAAAAGGGGGCCTTTGTTTAGTTCAGCGCCAACTCTCTCTGCTCTTGACGCTCTTGTTTCTCTTGGTGCCTTACGTATCGGCGTATTATTTCCTCATTGATTCCTACGCTATCAACAAAATAGCCCCTTTGCCAAAAATGATTTCCCCATAACTTGTTCTTCCTTAGATATGGGAATTTGCTAAATAACTTCAAGGCTATTTTACCTTTCAAAACACCCATCAAACTTGATATTGATAATTTTGGCGGTACCTTTACCACTAGGTGAACATGGTCAACTTGTACATTCAATTCAACGACTTCACATCCAAGTTGATTACAGTAAACCTGTATGCACCGATAAACTTCTTTACCCACATTATTTTTCAATATTCGAAAACGATACTTTGGTGTCCACACAATGTGATATTGACATCTCCAAAATACGTGGGAAGCTTGGTTATATCTACTCATGTTATTTGTCCTCTTTGACTTCGCTAAAAATCGAGAGTCCATTTAGCATGAGTAGAACTTCGGGCAAAGCCCCCTATGGATGATAACCACCTACTGAAGTAGGTGGTTTAGGGCTGAAAATAAAAAAAGTCAGCCTAAAGGCTGACTTTTTGCAGATAAAACTGACTAATTAAAGTACGTCAATCGCATTTAGGTCAGCAAATGCTTTTTCAAGGCGTGCAACCATAGAAGTTTGACCAGCACGTAACCAAACGCGTGGATCGTAGTATTTCTTGTTAGGTGCATCTGGACCAGTTGGGTTACCGATTTGACCTTGTAGGTATTCACGGTTAGCCGCTTCGTATTGACGAATGCCGTCCCATGTTGCCCACTGAGTATCAGTATCGATGTTCATTTTGATTACACCGTAACCGATAGACTCTTGGATTTCAGCTTCAGTTGAACCGCTACCACCGTGGAATACAAAGTTAAGTGCATTTGGCGCAATACCGAATTTCTCTGCACAGTAAGCTTGAGAATCACGTAGGATAGTTGGAGTTAGTTTAACGTTACCTGGCTTGTAAACACCGTGTACGTTACCGAAAGAAGCAGCGATAGTGAAACGTGGGCTAACTGCGCTTAGTTTCTCGTATGCATATGCTACGTCTTCTGGTTTAGTGTATAGCTCAGACTCATCCATGTGAGAGTTGTCTACGCCGTCTTCTTCACCACCCGTACAACCTAGTTCGATTTCTAGGGTCATGTTCATCTTAGCCATACGCTCTAGGTATTTAGCACAGATTTCGATGTTTTCTTCTAGTGACTCTTCAGATAGGTCGATCATGTGAGAAGAGAACAGAGGCTTACCAGTTTGTGCGAAGAACTCTTCACCTGCGTCTAGTAGACCGTCGATCCATGGTAGTAGTTTCTTAGCAGCATGGTCAGTGTGAAGAATAACTGGAACACCGTAAGCAGCAGCAACAGCGTGTACATATTTAGCACCCGCTACAGCACCAAGGATTTGTGCACCTTGACCTTCAAGTTTTACGCCTTTACCAGCGAAGAAACCAGCACCACCGTTAGAGAATTGAACAACCACTGGCGCTTTAACTTTAGATGCAGCTTCTAAAACACCGTTGATTGAATCAGTGTTAACTACGTTAACAGCAGGAAGAGCGAAGTTGTTTGCTTTAGCGATTTCAAATACTTTTTGAACGTCATCGCCAGAGATAACACCTGGTTTTACAAAATCAAAGATCTTAGACATGAATATAATCCTATTGTTCTGTCACACTTAAAAAGATTTTCGGCGCGTATTATACACAAAAACCGCGCCATAAAAAACGGGAGCGAGGCTCCCGTTCTATTAATTATGCACGCGACTCAAGCATAGCTACGGCAGGAAGTACTTTACCTTCTACAAACTCAAGGAACGCACCGCCACCCGTTGAGATGTAAGAAACTTGGTCTTTGATACCAAACTTGTCGATAGCAGCTAGCGTATCACCACCACCAGCGATAGAGAATGCATCGCTTTCAGCAATCGCTTGTGCAATCACTTTAGTACCGTTGGCAAAGTTTTCAAACTCAAATACGCCTACTGGGCCGTTCCAAAGAATGGTTTTTGCTTCTTTGATTAGCTTAGCTAGCGCTTCGGCTGAATCAGGACCTAAGTCAAAAATCATGTCTTCATCAGCAACATCGTCAGCAGACTTAATTGTACCAACAGCAGTTTCAGAGAACTCAGTACCAACCACTACATCGGTTGCAACCGGAATAGCACACTCTTTCATTAGTTTTTGCGCGGTTGGGATCAAGTCTTCTTCACATAGAGACTTACCTACATTTTTACCTTCTGCTGCGATAAAGGTGTTAGCAATACCACCACCCACAACAAGTTGGTCAGCAATTTTAGATAGCGACTCAAGTACAGTTAGTTTAGTTGAAACCTTAGAGCCACCCACGATTGCGATCATTGGACGAGCTGGCTTGTCCATTGCTTTACCTAGCGCTTCTAATTCAGCGGCTAGTAGTGGACCTGCACAAGCGACTTCTGCAAATTTAGCGATACCGTGAGTTGAAGCTTGGGCACGGTGTGCAGTACCAAATGCATCCATAACGTAAACATCACATAGTGCAGCAAGTTGCTTGCTTAGTGTTTCGTCGTCTTTTTTCTCGCCTTTGTTGAAACGAACGTTTTCAAGCACAACGACTTCGCCTTCGTTTACTTCTAGGCCATTTAGGTAGTCAGTTGCTAGACGTACTGGCACATCAAGCGCTTCGTTTAGGTAATCAACAACAGGTTGTAGTGTGAAAGGTGCGTTTTCTTCAGCTGTGCCACCTTCAACAGGGCGACCTAAGTGAGAAGTGATCATAACTTTAGCGCCTTTTTCTAGGGCTAATTTGATGGTTGGAATCGATGCTAAGATTCGTGCATCTGATGCCACCTTGCCGTCTTTAATTGGCACGTTAAGATCTTGACGGATAAATACGCGTTTGCCGGCTAGGTCTTGATCAACCATTTTTTTTACTGACATGTTATGTCCTCTAACTGTAAGTTATGAAATTAAAAAATCAACACAGGAAAACCTCAGGATAACCCTTTGCTTTCCTTTATAAACTCTAAAACACGACTGCCTTGCGGTTACATCTGCAGCGGCGTCTTTCATGCAATTTACATTTACACTTGCTGTTGCCAATAGCCATTATTAGGCATCAAATTGGTTACATTTTGCTTGATTTACATCAGTTACTGTAACTTTTTTTCTTTTTTGTTGTGCATTGCGGTAATTTCACCTCGACCAGGAACAGCGACCAAGCCAAAACAAAAACATAAGTAACACTTAAATAGTGCACTACAACAGCATTTTTCGCCAAAAAAAACACTACTCAACCACAAATACAACAAAACGCCACTCAAACACGAAATAAAATAGCTTAAATAGCAAAAGCGTATCAGCAAAATATGTAGTAATAGTACCACATTTTGTTTAAAGCACACTAGCAGGCAAAAAAAAACGCCGCTGATAAGGCGGCGTTTTGAAAAGCTATTACGAAGCGCAGATTATAAGCTTAGCGCTTGTTCTACTACGTTCTCAACGGTAAAGCCGAACATCTTAAATAGCTCACCAGCAGGAGCTGACTCACCAAAGGTAGTCATACCTACGATCTTGCCATTTAGACCTACATACTTGTACCAGTAATCTGCAATACCTGCTTCAATGGCGACACGCTTAGTCACAGCGGCAGGAAGTACGGATTCTTTATATTCTGCGCTTTGCGCATCGAATACATCTGTACAAGGGAGAGATACCACGCGTACCGCTTTACCTTTAGCTGTTAGCTCTTGCGCCGCAGCAACTGCAAGCTCAACTTCAGAGCCCGTTGCAATCAAGATGATGTCAGCTTGGCCATCACAATCAACTAATACGTAACCACCTTTAGCCACATCAGCAAGCTGCTGGGCATCACGCGCTTGTGGCGCAAGGTTTTGACGACTGAAGATAAGTGCAGTTGGGCCATCAACACGCTCAATGGCGTATTTCCAAGCAACCGCAGATTCAACCGAGTCACATGGACGCCATGTGCTCATATTTGGCGTTAAACGAAGACTTGCGATTTGCTCAACAGGTTGGTGAGTTGGACCGTCTTCGCCTAGACCAATTGAGTCATGAGTGTATACATGAATAGCACGTTGCTTCATCAACGCAGCCATACGTAATGCGTTACGTGCGTATTCCATAAACATAAGGAAGGTCGCACCGTAAGTGACAAAACCACCGTGTAACGCGATACCATTCATGATCGCAGACATACCGAATTCACGTACACCGTAGTGGATGTAGTTACCGCTAGCATCGTTTGCTTCTAGGGCTTTAGAGCCAGACCACATGGTTAAGTTAGAAGGCGCTAAGTCAGCAGAGCCACCCATGATTTCAGGTAGTAACGCACCGAATGCTTCTAAACAGTTTTGTGATGCTTTACGTGTCGCTACATTCGGTTGGTCGGCTTGTAGGGCAGCAATATAAGCAGTCGACTTTTCTTCCCAATCAGTTGGTAACTGGTTGTTCACACGACGTTCAAACTCAACAGCTAGTTCAGGGTAGGCTGCTTTATAAGCTGCAAATTTCTCGTTCCACGCCGCTTCGGCTGCTGAGCCTGCTGCTTTGTTATCCCACTCACCGTAAACATCAGCAGGGATATCAAATGCTTCATGATTCCAACCTAGGAATTCACGAGACGCTTTAATTTCTTCAGCACCTAATGGCGCGCCGTGACAATCGTGGCCACCTTGCTTATTGGGTGAACCGTAACCAATAATGGTTTTACAACAAATTAAAGTAGGACGCTTAGTTTCAGCTTGTGCAGCTTCCACTGCGGCTTTAATCGCAGCCGCATCATGGCCATCAACACCTGCAATAACATGCCAGCCGTACGCTTCAAAACGTTTAGGAGTATCGTCGGTAAACCAACCTTCCACATCGCCATCAATAGAGATACCGTTGTCATCCCAAAACGCAATTAACTTGCCTAGACCTAAGGTACCAGCAAGAGAACATGCTTCATGAGAGATACCTTCCATCAAACAGCCATCGCCCATGAAAGCGTAAGTGTAGTGATCAACGATATCGAAATTGTCACGGTTAAACTGATCGGCAAGTGCTTTTTCAGCAATCGCCATACCTACCGCATTGGTGATACCTTGGCCTAAAGGACCAGTAGTCGTTTCAACACCTGGAGCATAGCCGTATTCTGGGTGGCCCGGTGTTTTAGAATGTAGCTGACGGAAGTTTTTTAAATCTTCAATTGATAGATCATAACCTGATAGATGCAATAGAGAATAAAGCAGCATAGAGCCATGGCCGTTAGAAAGGATGAAACGGTCACGATCTGCCCAGTTAGGGTTAGTCGGGTTATGCTTTAAAAAGTCACGCCATAGCACTTCAGCTATGTCGGCCATCCCCATAGGGGCGCCTGGGTGACCAGAATTGGCCTTTTGAACTGCATCCATACTAAGCGCACGAATGGCATTTGCTAGTTCATTACGAGAAGGCATGAGATCTCCTGCATTAATCAAAATGTTGCTTGGACTGGGATTGATGGCCTTGCAAATGAACAAGTTTGCCTGCCAGCAGACTCACTCATTTCCACACCAATAGTGGTGGCGTATTGTCCCAAGATGACTAAACATGTGCAATCTTCTTTTGTAAAAAAAATGAGCAAATTATGCTAAATATGCAAAACCGCTCGCTTTCTTAACCTTGGGTGTTGCTGCTACCCTAGGATTTGAGGTCAAAATGGCATAAAATTCCGTTCTTTATACCACTATCAGTAAACACCTAACCGCAATGGAAAGTTCAGCAACAGGTCTCAAACGCACCCTCATGATCACTGTGATTGGCAGCCTGCTTTGCTCCGGACTGATTATTTCATTTAGCAACTTATCTAAATTTGAGCTTGTAGCTTATGCGCTCGACTATGCTTGGACTTATACGTTAGTGCCCTTTTTGGGCGCTCTTTGCCTGATTTTACTATTTCGCTATTTTAACCAATACACTAAGTCTGGGTTACCCATAGTGGTTATGGGGTATCATTTTAAAGACGGTAAATTTGCTCTGGGGAATGCAATATTCCAATACGTTGCCGCTCTGATTTCCCTGATCTGTGGCTTTGCTGTTGGCGCAGTAGGTCCAGCGCTGCATATCGGCGCAGCAGCCATGAATCTGCTCGGCCAGTACTTTAACCTCAATGAAACTCGCCTTCGGCAATTAACCGCCTGCGGTGCAGCCAGCGCGATGGCAGCTCTTTTTCATACGCCGATTACCGCCATTTTTTTTGTTCAAGAAACCATAGTAAGACGCTTTCGCTGGCAAACCTGCCTGTTAATCAGTATCTGCGCTTTCTTTTCCGCATGGATTGCAAGGCAACTTGGCGCTTATGAGTTTCATATTGATACGCAAAGTTTCAGCTACCAATTAACCTTGATACCTGAACTTATTATTGTTGGTGCAGTATGCGGATTATTGGCAACCTTGATGCTCAAGTTAATCCGTGTCACAGCAGATAATGTATTGTTGCCATATTGGGGAAAATTTTTGCTCGCCGCAGCGGTCACCTCGGCGGCCAGCTTGTATGGCACGGAAGTTATCGGTTTAGGCAACCAGCTACTTAATGTGTTGCTTTATGGTGATATAGGCTCTCAACTGGTGCTCACTTGGTTAATATTGCGTTTTTTGATCAGTGCCATCGCGATTGGCTCCGCTATTCCCGGCGGAGCCCTCGGCCCTAGCCTACTACTTGGCGCACTAACCGGGCATTGGTTAGCCTATTTATTGCCCAATGAAACCCCACAAGTATTTGTTTTGGTGGGTATGGCTGCCTTTTTTGGCGCGGTGTTGAAAAGCCCCATTTCAGCAACATTGCTGGTAGTCGAAGCCACGGCAAACCTCAACCTTGCCTTACCTTGTTTGGTCGGGAGTTTAACCGCCCATGTGGTGCAAACGCGAGTATTTGGCCAGCAAAACTTAATTGAGTTACTCTTGGCGAGGCAAAACATATTGTTAAAAAACAGCCCAAGTTTAAGTAAGAAAAAAATCAGTACTGACAATATCAACAGCTAGCTCAACAAAGCAACCTCACTACCACATACAAAACAAACAACATATATGACCAAGCGAAAGTAAAATATTAGTTTATAAAATTAATTTATCCGTATTTTACTCTCCTTTAGTCGTTCTAACGTATCTTTAGCCTAGTTTAACGCAAAAAAATTCTGGCATTCTGTTCAATCATGAATAGAATAGACGTCCAGATGGTAAAACATCCAAAAGTTGTCACTCATTGAAAGGAGCCACAGTATCATGGCCAGACATTTATTTACTTCTGAATCAGTATCAGAAGGTCATCCAGACAAAATTGCAGACCAAATTTCCGATGCTGTGTTAGATGCCATTCTCGAGCAAGACCCAAAAGCGCGTGTTGCTTGTGAAACTTATGTTAAGACCGGTATGGTTATGGTGGGCGGTGAAGTCACCACTTCTGCTTGGGTTGATATCGAAGAAATCACTCGTAAAACCGTACGCGAAATTGGCTACACTAGCTCTGACATGGGCTTTGATGCTGACTCTTGTGCAGTACTAAACACAATTGGTAAGCAATCACCTGACATCAACCAAGGTGTTGATCGCAGCCGCCCAGAAGATCAAGGCGCGGGCGACCAAGGTTTAATGTTTGGCTACGCCTCAAACGAAACCGACGAATTAATGCCAGCTCCGATTACCTACGCCCATCGCTTAGTTAAGAAACAAGCCGAAGTACGTAAAAGTGGCAAACTTGATTGGCTTCGACCAGATGCTAAATCACAAGTTACCTTCCAGTACGAAAATGGCATTATCACTGGCATCGACGCAGTTGTGCTATCTACCCAGCATAAAGACTGTATCAGCACACCCGATTTGCGCGAAGCGGTAATGGAAGAAATCATTAAACCCGTTTTACCAGCGCACTGGTTAACTAAAGACACACTGTTTCACATTAACCCAACCGGTCGCTTTGTAATTGGTGGTCCAGTTGGCGATTGTGGTCTAACTGGTCGTAAAATTATCGTAGATACTTACGGTGGTATGGCGCGTCACGGCGGCGGTGCATTTTCGGGTAAAGATCCATCAAAAGTTGACCGTAGTGCTGCTTATGCTGGCCGCTATGTGGCTAAAAACATTGTTGCAGCCGGCCTTGCTGATCGCTGTGAAATCCAAGTTTCTTATGCTATTGGTGTTGCAGAGCCAACTTCTATTAGCGTGGAAACATTTGGTACAGCGAAAATTGACGAAGATCGCCTAACACAAATTGTTCGCGACTCTTTTGATCTACGTCCTTACGGTATTTTGACCATGCTTGACCTAGAGCGACCTATCTACCAAGCAACAGCTGCTTACGGTCACTTTGGTCGTGACGAATTCCCTTGGGAAAAAACCGACAAAGCGGAACTACTGCGCGACGCGGCTGGCCTAAAATAAGCGCCACCTAAAATAACCGCTAAGTACAGCTAATTGTTAAGCGATACTCAAAAACAAGCACTCGAGCAACAGGTGGAAACCTGTTATAACCAAGCCGAGTGCTTTTTTGATCGCCCATTTACGCGCCCCGCTATCCAGTTTAATCAGCGCGGAAAAATCGCTGGCTCAGCTCACCTGCAAAAACAGCTGCTTAAATTTAATCCCGTTTTATATCAAGAAAACCAGGCTTCCTTTTTGCTTGATGTGGTTCCTCATGAAGTCAGCCATTTACTGGTCTATCAACTTCATGGCGCTCATGTCCCGCCCCATGGCCAAGAATGGCAATTTATCATGACCCAAGTGATGAAACGTCCCGCTCATCGCACCCATCAATATGACATTAGCTCGGTAGCTGGCAAAACCTTTCTCTACCAATGCCAATGTCAGCAACATCGGCTATCAATCAGACGCCACAATAGGGTTACAAAAGGCACTCAATACTTGTGTACTCAATGTAAGACTCCATTGCAAAAAACAGCCGAACAATAGCACAATATTTAACCAGTAAATAACATAAACATTATTAGCATTACCTGTATTTTGTTATTTTTTTAGCATGATACCCTTAGCGCATTTTTCAATAGTTGAGCCGAAATATGCGCAGTTTTATTATTTTTTTACTTTTTTTCATTACCTTACCTAGCCAAGCAGACGTTAAACCGTTTCGCCAAGCCAAAAAAGCCATCAGTGAAATCTACCAAGCCCATCCCGTTAGCTTTTACTGCGGCTGTGAGATTAATCGACAAGGGAAAAAACTGGTGCCGGATCATCAATCCTGTGGCTATGAAGTACGAAAGCAAGCCAAGCGCGCCGCTCGTATTGAATGGGAGCATGTCATGCCGGCATGGGAAATGGGCCACCAGCGTCAATGTTGGCAGCAAGGTGGGCGCAAAAATTGTAACCGTAACGATGCAACTTTTCGTCTGATGGAAGGCGATATGCACAACTTGGTGCCTGCTATTGGCGAAGTGAATGGCGATAGATCGAATTTTCAATTTACCGAATCTCGTCAAACGCCCTACCAATATGGCCAATGCCAGATGCTGGTCGACTTTAAAAATAAAAAAGCCACACCGCCAGACTTGCAAAAAGGGGCGATCGCCCGCATCTACTTTTATATGCAAGATCAATATGGCGTCAGAATATCTCGCCAGCAACGCCAACTTTATCAAGCTTGGCATAAGCAATATCCGGTGACGCCTTGGGAGTGTCAGCGTGATAAACTGATCAGCGCGAAACAAGGCAATGTTAATCCTTATGTCGCTGATGCCTGCCGCAGCGCAGGTTTATATGATTAACCCGATTTGAGATCCGTAATATGCGCGTACCAAGAATATTTGAGCCACAGCCCCTCGCCGTTGGCGATCAGTTAGACCTAGGTGAAGATGCTGCGAACCACGTGGGCCGAGTGTTACGCCTAACTACAGGTGATCAAATCATCTTGTTTAATGGCGAGACAGACAGCCAGTTTCTCGCGAGCTTAATTCAAAGCAATAAAAAACAAGTACGCGTGAGTATTGATGAATGCCAAGTTTCAGACAATGAAAGCCCACTCGCCATTCATTTAGGGCAAGTAATTTCTCGTGGCGATCGCATGGACTTTGTGATCCAAAAGTCAGTAGAACTGGGCGTGACAGAAATAACACCTTTGTTTAGCGAGCGTTGCGGCGTTAAATTAAGTGGTGAACGGTTAGAAAAAAAACGCCAACAATGGCAAAAAATTGCCATTGCAGCCTGTGAACAATCTGGGCGTAATCGAGTTCCAACGATCCATATCCCAGTCACGTTAGCCGAGTGGATCAACCAAGCCGATGCGGCGACAAAATTGACGCTTCATCCTAGAGCAAGTTATCGCATCAATACCTTACCTCAACCTGAGGCGAACAAGGTGCGCTTGTTAATAGGCCCCGAAGGCGGATTTAGCGATGATGAGGTGAACGCCAGTGAACAAGCCGGTTTTATTGAAACCTTATTAGGCCCACGTATACTGCGAACAGAAACAGCCGCATTGACGGCTATCACAGCACTACAATGTCGCTTTGGCGACTTAGGATAAGATATGACGATTAAGCTCGGTATCGTGATGGATCCCATCACCGACATTAAAATTCACAAAGATTCTAGCTTTGCCATGCTCCTTGAAGCCCAACAACGCGGCTATGAATTATTTTACCTTGAAATGTCAGATCTCTATTTAGACAATGGCCGCGCATTTGCAACCACTCAGCCGCTGACTGTGCAACGCGATGCCAACCACTGGTTTAGCTTAGGCGAGCAGCAAACACTGGCATTATCTGATCTTGATGTCATTTTAATGCGTAAAGATCCGCCGTTTGATACCGAGTACATCTACGCCACCTACATCCTAGAGCGCGCTGAAGATGAAGGCTGTTTGATAGTGAATAAGCCACAAAGCTTACGCGATGCCAATGAAAAGCTTTTTACCGCTTGGTTTAGTGAATTTACCCCAGAAACCTTAGTCAGCAGTGATGCGACTAAAATCCGAGCCTTTTATGCCAAGCACCAAGATATTATTGTAAAACCCCTCGATGGCATGGGCGGCGCGTCTATATTTAGAGTTAAGCCCGGTGACGCAAACCTAGGTGTGATCATTGAAACCTTAACCAACCACGGCCAGCAATATTGTATGGCGCAAGCCTTTATCCCACAAATAAGTGATGGTGATAAACGCATTTTAGTGGTTGATGGTGAGCCCGTACCATACTGCCTTGCTCGAATTCCAGCGCAAGGCGAAACCCGCGGTAATTTAGCCGCAGGCGGTCGCGGTGAAGCAAGACCTTTAAGTGAATCCGATTGGAAAATTGCGCGAGCGATTGGCCCAACCTTAAAGAAAAAGGGATTGATTTTTGTTGGTCTAGATGTGATTGGCGACAAACTCACAGAAATCAACGTGACCAGCCCTACCTGTATCCAAGAAATTGAAAATGCCTTTGATGTTTCTATTACGGGTATGCTGATGGATGCGATAGAGCAGCGCCTAAAGCGCGCCTAAATTAAATAAGTAAGCCCCAATAGCTCAGCCAAGCTGGGCTATTTCCTATGTTAATATCCACCAAAATAGATGATGTGAAGAATAGTTATGTTGGAGATGCAAAGTTTAAAGAACCACTTCCTAATCGCCATGCCGTCCTTGGATGGCCCCTTTTTTGAACGCTCAGTTGTGTATATTTGTGATCACAATGAGGAAGGTGCCATGGGCATAGTGATCAATGTAGCGGTCGATTTAAAACTAGGCAATCTATTAGAACAACTGGATATTACGCCAGCGGATGAGAGCAGAAAATCCCTCTCTCAGCCGATTATTCAAGGAGGCCCAGTCGGGGTGGATCGCGGGTTTGTAATTCATACCCCGGTCGAAGGCTTTTCCAGTAGCCTTAGCATGTCCGATGACATCATGGTGACCACCTCAAAAGATATTTTGCAAACCTTAGGCAGCGATCAAGAGCCCAAACACTTCTTAATGGCGTTGGGTTATGCTGGCTGGCAAGCAGGTCAACTAGAACAAGAGTTAGTTGAAAACAGCTGGTTAATCGCCCCCGCAGACAGCAAGCTTATTTTTAACACGCCGATTCATCGCCGTTGGGAAGAAGCAGCTAACTTACTTGGCATTGATATTTGGCAACTCTCTAGCCAAGCTGGACATGCCTAAGCAAGGATAAACGATGACACAAACTATATTAGGGTTTGATTTTGGTACTAAAAGTATCGGGGTGGCCGTAGGGCAATCCGTTACTGGCTGCGCCAATCCACTTAAAGCTCTTAAAGCCCGCGATGGCATACCTAATTGGGACGAAATAGCAGAATTAGTTAAACAGTGGCAGCCCGATGCCTTTGTTGTTGGCCTGCCACTTAACATGGATGGCACCATGCAAGAAGTTAGCTTTGGCGCCAAAAAATTTGCCAATCGTTTACAGCATCGCTTTCAAAAGCCCGCTCACTTACAAGATGAACGCCTCACAACCGTGGATGCGCGAGCTGAGATTTTTAGCCGCGGTGGCAGTAAGGCATTATCAAAAGACAAGGTGGATGGCATTTCTGCCTGTTTAATTATTGAGAGTTGGTTTGAAGCGCAGTATTAGCTGGACTTTTTCTACTCGCAATCACCCAAAAGGCTAACGCCATAAAGATTGCGATATAGCAACGACAAAAAAGCCGATAATGAAATATCGGCTTTTTCTATTGCTGCTTTCAAGTTTTAATTAAGCATTACCAACCCGATGCATCATCGTCTGATTCAATAATTAATTCTTCTTCTACAAAGGTCGATTCTTGTGAGTTTTTGATCGGTGATGGCATGGCTTGCTCTTTAATCACAAAATCAACGCGACGGTTTTGACTGCGCTGTGCTTCGGTATCATTACCGGCCACAGGTTTATCAAAACCATTGGCGACAGACTCTAGGATGGTCGCATCTACGCCTTTCGACACTAAGTAATCTACCGCAGATTTGGCTCGCTTAGCAGAAAGCTCTTTGTTGTACGCTGCGCTACCGACAGTGTCGGTATTACCTTGAACTTCAAGGCTTAAACCACTGTCTTTGGTGGCAGAAACAATGCAATCCAATTGGAAAGTTAATGCTTTATCTAGCTGCCATTCGTTAGTTGCAAAGCGAATGGGTTTCATGCCAACCACTTTAAAATCAACCACATCAACATAGGGGGCACATTCGTCACTGATTTCCACCAAGGTTTCCACGATAGGCTCAAATGGGTCTTCTTCAACCAAAGGTTGGCGCACTTTGATATGCACGGTGTCAACAATAGGCGCAAGATAACGAGGTGTTTCAGCTTGGTCTTGCTCTGTTTGTACCGTGTTAGGCAAAGCACAGCCTTGCTCATCAACAGCGGCACCAGACACGGTACCTGGACACTGATCAAGTCCAAATACCACACCGTCTTTATCAAAGTCAGGACTAAACGATGAGCTACATCCTAATAACAAGCCACTGGCTAAAACGGTTAAACCAAACTGAGCACCTAATTTCATATTATTCTTCTCTGTAAATACGGGGTTCACTTTTTGCTATTGCTACCTTCAGAACTAACAAGCTCCATTAGCTAAATAACTATTTATAAGAATGCACCTTTTAAACACATCATATATATAGGTCATTTAACCGCGTTGCTAGGCTACGTCATTGGAATGAACTAATAGACGGTGTAACAAGCGAGCAAATAATCGCATTTTTACCCCAGTGAGTACATAGCTAGGGGTATTTCAAGATCAAATTTATAAGTTAACATCTATTTATCACTATCTATGGATCGAGTGTTGTGCAAAAAACAGACATCATCATCAACCCAATATTAGCAAAAAAAAACCGCGTAAAAGCAACTTTACGCGGTTTTATTTTAGCTTATCAAGATGATACCTCAGACCTGACAGGCAACTAATGCCGGCAGATTAAGCCTGTTAAAGCTGACTAGGTATGCTCCTCAGTAAAACAAGTTAGCCAACTTATTTGTTTGCATTCCAAATACCCGGCTCGATGTTTTTCTCTAACTCAGGATATTGGGCTGCATCAAAAGTAGGCAGCTTATTGGCAGCCCTTTGCGCGTTATAATCCTTGGCTAACTTAACGACCACATTTGACAACAACAACATAGCGATCAAGTTGATTAACGCCATTAAGCCCATCGAAACATCCGCCATCGCCCAAACTAATGGCGACTCTGCAAGCGCGCCAAACATCACCATAATAAGAACAAAACAACGGAAAATGTTGATCCCTACTTTGTGGTTATGCTCCAAAAAGATCAGGTTAGTTTCGGCATAAGAGTAGTTAGCCACTATCGAAGTAAACGCAAAGAAGAAAATAGCTATCGCAATAAAAATCCCGCCCCACTCGCCAACTTGTGATGTTAGCGCCAATTGTGTTAGCTCAATGTTACTTACGCCTGAGCCTGGCTCTAATTGGCCAGATAGTAAAATAATGGCAGCGGTTGCAGTACAAATAACTATGGTATCAATAAATACCCCTAGCATTTGCACATAGCCTTGTGAAGCAGGATGCGGCGGATAAGGTGAGGCGCTAGCGGCGGCATTAGGCGCACTACCCATACCTGCTTCATTTGAGAACATACCGCGCTTAACCCCATTCATAATGGCCGCGCCAATCGCACCCGCTCCCGCTTCTTGAAGACCAAAAGCCGATTTGAAGATCAGCTCAAACATAGCCGGCACTTGCGAAATGTTAATGATCACCACATAAGCGGCAATCGCTAAATAAACCAGCGCCATCGCAGGGACAACCAACTCGGCAAATTTTGCAATAGTGCGAATACCGCCAAAGATAATGGCGGCAGAAATACAAACCAAGACCAAGCCAACTAATAACTTAGGCGTACCAAAAGCAGCATACATGGAATCAGTGATAGCGCCTGCTTGTACCGCATTAAACACCAAGCCAAACGCAATGATTAAAAAGATAGAAAACAATACCCCCATCCAACGCTGACCTAGGCCCTTTTCCATATAGTAAGCTGGGCCACCGCGATAGTTACCATCGTCATCTTTCACCTTGTACAACTGTGCTAAGCTGCTTTCAGCAAAACTGGTTGCCATACCAATTAATGCAATCAACCACATCCAAAACACGGCACCCGCACCACCTAAGTAGATAGCGACAGCCACACCGCCCATATTACCCACACCAACACGCGCAGCTAAGCTAGTTGCCAGCGCCTGAAACGAAGAAATGCCAGAGCTGTCTTCTTTACGACTGTTTTTAAGCACTGAAAATGTATGACCAAAATGACGGAACTGAATAAACCCTAAGCGAATAGTAAAATAAACACCCGTTAGGATAAGCACGGCAATCAGCACATACCCCCATAAAATTCCACCGATACTATTTACAATATCAAGCATGCAACCCCCAAAACTTGTTAATAAAACGCAAAACAAGAAAAAAATTAGACAAATAAACAATTAAAACCAATCATTAGCAACACAAAATATCACCAAGCCAGCTTTTTTCAATACATAGATTCGCTATTCCCGAATAATCGCAGGGCGCGATTAACATAAAAATGATATGAAATAAAACCCACCTAACGATTGTGAATTATCAATAAGTATGTCAAAAATAGACCAACACAGATAACTACAAAGACATATACCCTATGACTAACCTACTGAACCAACTTAAAAACATAACTTCCATCGTAGCTGACACAGGTGATATTGAAGCGATCAAACTGCATCGACCAGAAGATGCCACCACTAACCCATCATTGCTGCTAAAAGCAGCGGCAATACCGCAATATCAAACTCTTATAAAACAGGCAATTTCTGATGCAAAAACGAACAGTCAAGATGAGCAACAAATTTTGCAAGACGCAAGTGACCGCCTAGCAGTTAAAATTGGGGTTGAGATCCTCAACCATATCCCAGGCAAAATTTCGACCGAAGTGGATGCGCGATTATCGTTTGATTGCGATAAGACCATAGCCAAAGCCGAAAAGCTTATTACCCTTTACCAACAAGCTGGTATCGACAAATCCCGAGTCCTGATTAAGATTGCCGCGACATGGCAAGGTATCTGTGCCGCTAGGGAGCTGCAGAAACAAGGTATCAATTGTAACCTCACCTTGTTATTTAGCTTTGCTCAAGCGCGAGCCTGTGCCGAAGCAGGGGCTTATTTAATTTCCCCTTTTGTTGGCCGGATCTTAGACTGGTATAAAGCCAACCATCCCGATCAAGACTATTCAGGTATGGCGGATCCCGGTGTTCAGTCAGTGCAGAAAATTTATCAATACTTCAAACAACATGGCTACCCCACTATAGTGATGGGCGCTAGCTTTCGTAACACGGATGAAATTATTGCCTTAGCCGGTTGCGACAAACTGACCATAGGTCCAGATTTGTTAGCGCAACTAAATAACATGGATCAAAATCTGACTCGCCAATTGCAGCCGACCGATAAGATTATTCCAGCGCCAAATCCACTGAGCGAAAGTGAATTTTTATGGCAATTTCATCAAGATCCTATGGCAGTAGAAAAATTAGCACAAGGCATCCGCGCTTTTGCCAGCGATCAAGAAAAACTCGAGCAATTACTATTAAGCAAAATCAATGATTGATAAATAAACAAAACTTCACCTGTATTTGATATAAATATTGACTGGTTAACATAATTGAAACAATTTCATTTTACTTTGTAAGGGCCTGTGATACTAAAAACATGTCAATCAGTAAGAGGAAATCGGTATGGACGAGCTTGACTTTAATTTTGCACCTAGCTTAGATAACCCTCAACGTGGAAAGACCAAAGTAAAACGCCGTTGGCGTGAAATTGAAGCAATCAAAGAAGAGCAAAGATTGCGTAAAGAGTTAATGGACATTAACCCTATTTTTGACGACGAATTTCAATACGATTATTAACCAGCCAACTCCTGATAAAAAAATCCGCACCCAGTTGCGGATTTTTTTATTTAGCGAAAAATTCATTTAAATCATACTCATTATTTCGTTCTTTCTGGTATAAATAAGTTCAACTTAATCAGGAAGATAAGTAAAAATGAAACGACAAAAAACCGCTAGCCTAGTGCTATCTACATTAGCCCTTGGCACAAGTCTTCAGTTACATGCTCAAACCACGCCATATCATTACACTGCCTACCAAGTACAGCAAGCACCAGTACTTGACGGTAAGCTAGATGATCCTATTTGGCAAAGCATTACACCAAGTGAGCTATTTGTGAACCATCACGATAATAGTAACGCCGAGCAAAAGACTTGGGCCAAATTGGCTTATGATGCGCAAAATTTGTACGTCGCATTTTATGCCGAGGACAAAGACATTGCCGCCAACTTCAGTCAGCATGACGATCCCACCTATGAATATGACGATACCTTAGAAATATTTATCGATCCGACAGGTCAAGGCAAAGACTATTATGAAATCGGTATCAGCGCCCTGACTTACTATGACAGCGTGATCAATTCACCAAGCCCATGGCAAGATGACGTACCATGGAACATTGCAGGGTTAGCCTATGCAGTGCAAGTGAATGGCACCATTAATGACAGCAGCGATATCGATGAGGGCATGACGGTTGAATTAATCATCCCATTGGCGTCGCTTAATTATTCAGGCCAAGACGAAGGCAGTAATCCATCGCAGTGGCGTTTTAACTTTCATCGCGCCGACTACAGCACAGCAAGCCCCCAGTGGGAAGCGAACGCATGGCTAGCATGGAGCCCGATGGGATCATTTGGTTTTCATCAACCAAGCAAATTTGCCTACCTGAACTTCTCCGATGTGCCACTATATTTAGCGAACAATAGCTACCGTAAAGATGAGCAAGTGAGCTACCTAGGTCAGCTGTATCAAGCGCTTTACTACAGCACGCAAACGCCTGGCACAAGCAGCCAAGATGGCTGGCGAGTTAACGCTGATCAAGCGGGAGACTGGAATAGCAATCTTGTTTACTTAGCAGGTGACCAGGTTCGTTTTAACGGCCAAATCTGGCAAGCACAGTGGTGGACTCAAGGCCAACAGCCAAGTCAAAGCCAAGATTGGTCCGTGGTCGAGTAAGCTATAAATTTTAAGCTTTAGCCCCTTTGCAGCCAAAGGGGCTAATTAAGCAGAATTAATCGCGGAAGTTATTGAATTGAAATGGTTGGCCTAGGTCAGCTTCTTTAACTAAACGCATCACAGCTTGTAAGTCATCACGCTTTTTACCTGTCACGCGCACTTGCTCACCTTGAATGGCCACTTGGACTTTAATCTTGCTGTCTTTAATGAGCTTAACGACTTTTTTCGCCACTGGTGCTTCAATGCCTTGTTTGAAAGAGGCCTCTTGGTTAAACGTTTTACCTGAATGAACTGGCGTGCTTAACTCCATCGCCCGCACATCCACGCCGCGCTTACCTAAGTTATTACGTAAAATGTCGGCCATTTGTTTTAGCTGGAAATCACTTTCAGCAGAAATTTTCACCGTTAAGTCTTTTTTGGTGAAGCTAGCTTCCACACCGCGAAAATCAAAACGCGTATCTAGCTCACGGCTTGCGTTATCGGCAGCATTACTTAATTCAACGGCATCCACTTCTGAAACAATATCAAATGATGGCATCTTCAATTCCTATGTCATGGTCACGGGACAAAATAATTGGCATAATTTAGCAGATCTTAACCCGCTATGCACCCACAGCCTGAGGCTTAGCCATGCCCCCATTACCCGATACTCACTCTAGCCGTGCTGCATGGCAGATGAACGTAAATTACCGCGCTGACTCAGCACCTACACGCAGGGGAAATAGGCTATGAAGTGGCAAATTTTAGGCGCAGGCGCCATCGGCTGCTTATTTGCCAGTCATTTAGCCAAACAAAAGCACAGGGTGAGTCTGCTCACTAAAATAAAGCAGCTAAATCAAGCGGTGCAGCTAACCGAGCTAACCGGTCATCAGTTGCAATTTAAAATGGATGCATTAACCGAGATACAGCATGATGCCGACGTGTTATTGGTCTGCCTAAAAGCATTTCAAGTGTTGCCCGCCTTTAACGTACTGCATCGACAAATTCCCTCGTCACTGAACATAGTATTAATGCACAACGGCATGGGCACATTAGCACCGTTACAGCAACTGCTACCTAAACAACGTATTTTTTGCGCAACCACCACCCATGGCGCATTGCTCACTGCCAAGTTTAACGTCCGCCATACCGGAGTTGGCAATACCATCTTAGGTGGCCAACGACAAGATAAAGCCGTGGGGCAAGCCATTGCTTGTGAATTAGATCAAGCGCTAAGCAATAGCAGTTGGAGTGACAATATCCAAGAAAAGCTATGGTTAAAACTGGCCATCAACTGCGCTATCAACCCGTTAACCGCCATACATCAAATAAAAAATGGTGAGCTATTACAACCGCAATTTCGGCCTATGTTGACTCAAATTTGTCAGGAGTTTTGTCAGGTCGCCAGCCTTCAAGGATTAGCCTTGACACCCGAGACCTTACTGGAGCAAGTGCAACAAGTCGCACAAGCCACCGCCGCCAACTTTTCATCCATGAATAGAGATATTTACCATGGCCGGCCCAACGAGAATGAGGCGATACTAGGTTATTTACTGCAATGCGCTCAGCAACATCACATTAACCTGCCACTGTGCCAGCAGCTGTATCAACAAGTGCAGCGGTTAAGTGTTTAAATCAAGTCACTTATCCTAAGCAGGTAGAGCGGCCCTTAAATGACTGCCATATCAAAAATAAATTCTAGAAACGATAGATCACCAAGATAGCCTTTTTCGTTGGCCTCAATCCATTGTTCTTTTGATATTTCAGGCCAATTAAGTTCGTATCCTGCCACAAAAACCAGCTCTTCAAAGAAAAAACGTGTGGCTCTACCATTTCCTTCTCGAAAAGGATGGATGATATTAATTTCACAAAAAATATCTGCGACTAATCGAATAAATTCATGACGTTCAGAACATTCACTAAGTTGGGGGATACGTTCTAGCTGCTTTATAAGCTCTCGTTCAATAAAAGAGCAATGGCAAAAGCGCGTGTGACCTTTGCTGATATCTACATCACGCTCTTTTCCAGCCCACTCATACACATCCTGAAAAAGCACCCAGTGAAGATGCCTAAAGTGATCTATATCGAAATCATCTAAACCTGAAATAAGGCTCGTGTATTCTATATATCTATGTTCAGAGAATGCGACTTCGGCCTCATCCAGTTTGTCGCTATCACGGATATCAAGTAAATTTATTAGAGTATCAGAGCGAGGATAACAATAATGATCCTGAGCGACTCCGTACTTATCTCGCATATTGCTGTTTTAGCGCTTCCAGTGATTGAGGTTTACTTTTTGCGGTTAGCCCTTCATAAGACGTGCTCACTATAAAATTTTTCACTTTCGGAACAAATTGACGATTAGTCTTGGAACTGTTCTTTTCTGTCTTGACGTGCTTCATAAGCTTACTCTACTAAGGTGCCTGACATTTTCATTTTAACTGTCAACCTACTAACTATCAAACTCAATTGACCAAGCAGCTTTAATTCGAATATTAGAAGTCAAATTGAATAACTTTTGATAGGGCAAACCCACATTAACAGGATGTAAATGAGTCACTAGCCTAAACAGTAATGAATAAGAACTTTTTAATAACAATATATTAAACCTAGCAACATCTCAAAAACCAAGCCGCCAGATTGCATGCTGACTCTTTTAGTTTTAAACCTCAACCACCACCAGCGCATAGGTTCCTGCCATGATTGAGAGGATAAGTAGCAATAATAAGCCCATCCGAGCCATACTCACTTCGTGATCTTTTGCGCGACTTTTCGTGCGACCATGGGTTTTGATACGCAGTGGTTTGCCGATACTTTGCGCCAGTTGCTGCGCATGTTGGATGGTTTCCAGCTTGTCTCTCGAGCCGCTAAAGTAAACCTCATCACCCTTTAATTTAATCACCGCCGAGTACGAAATAGTGGCTGAGTTATATTGTAAGCTATCGTCTTTATGCACGATTGCTGACGCCATTCGTACATCAACTGCTTTGATATCAGCAAATGGGTAATAGGAATATCGACGCGCCAACCACAAGCCTCTGGCGCGGATCAGCTGCTGCTTTTGCTGATCGATATAGCAATAATCCACATAACCGGCGAGATATACCCCAGTGACCGCAAGCCCCATCGCAAACAAGTAGATAATCACCTTAATCAAAGGGGCAAACTCTACATTGCTATAGCCTGCCCAAAAGGTGAATAGCCCCACCAAGATGCAAATTAGCCCAACCATTAACTTCAGTATTGATGGCTTTTCGCTAAAAAAATCGAGTCTGAGCATAGGTTAACGTTCGGGCTGATAATCAGCTTGCGGCCAGATTTCATTAATTTCATCGGCCTGTTGCTGAGCATTAAAACGCTCCCACTTGATGCCGTTAACATCGAGCTCTTCACTAAATTCCGTGGCAGTTGCATCTTCCCAACCAAGGTGGCGTAATTCGCCGGGGCGGCAACTCGCATCTTGACGAACCGACAGGTTCAGACTTTCAGTGCGCCAAAGGGCATATTCATTTTCAATGTAAGAGCAAGGGGCAACGCCTAAGCGTTTGTTGTAATCCGCGACTGTGGCTTCAATTTGATTGGTGGAAAGGGCAAGGTGTAATTTTTTCATGGTGAGACTCCCGACTAAAAAACCAAGTTAACATCAACTTAACATCAATCTCAACTTAATAATACTCGGGAGCGATAAGGGATAGCTCAAGCTTGCTAACTTAAGCTCCCCTGACATAGCAGAAAATATTAAGGGCGATAAACCTTAACATTATTAAAGCCTGCTTCTTTCAAGTACAGCGCTTGCAGCTTACTCATTACACCACGATCGCAATAGAGTAAGTAGGTTTTAGACTGATCTAAGGTATCAAACTGGGTACCGAGTTTAAAAAAGGCCATGCTTTCAACGCTAACACCATCTAGTTTTAATGGTTTGTCTTCGCGCTCTTCGTCGGAGCGAATATCTAGCACCACCTCATTAGCAGCAAATTGCGCCGTGGTTTCAACTTCTGTCACCTCGGCATCGGTTTGCTCACCTATGTCGCGAATATCTAAGGTCATGGTTTCACCCACCACTTTATCAATCAACGACATATCGAATTTCGCTTCTTGCTCTTCGATTTTGCTCATTACGGCTTTAACCGTCGGCTTATTGGAAATCACACCACAGTATTCAGGAATGGTTTCAGAAAACTCAGCCGTACCGATTTGGCGCGCGGTATTAATGATGTCTTGCTTGTCCATGGCAATCAGCGGGCGCAAAATCAAGGTATCCGTGGCTTTGTCAATCACCGACAAGTTACGCAAGGTTTGGCTCGACACTTGGCCCACCGCTTCCCCTGTCACCATGGCATCCAGCGCTAAGCGCTCAGCTAATTTAGCACCGGTACGCACCATCATGCGCTTTAAGATAACGCCCATTTGGCCATCTTCGACTTTTTCCAAAATCTCGGCAACCACAGGCTCAAAAGGCACGGCTAAGAACTTAACCCGATGTGAAGAGCCAAAGCGATCCCATAAATGATGAGCGACTTGCTTAACCCCAATCTCGTGAGCCGCACCGCCTAAATTAAAGAAGCAATAATGTACGCGCATACCACGTTTCATCATGATATAACTCGACACACCCGAGTCAAAACCACCAGAAATCAGTGATAGAACCCCCTCTTGTGAGCCCATAGGGAAACCACCCAAGCCTTCATGACGTTGCTTAACGATAAATAAATCTTGATGATCTATCTCAAGCAAAACTTGTACATCGGGATTTTTCAGCTGAACTTTTACCGCGCCAGTATGTTGGTTCAAACCACCACCGACGTAACGCTCTACTTCCGTTGAGGTAAAATCATGTTTGCCGCGACGCTTGACCCTGACACAAAAGGTTTTCCCTTCAAGCGACGGTGCAACAATGGGCAACACTTGTTCGTAAATATCATGTAAATCTTCAAATGCGGTTTGTTGGACTTCCAAAAAGAAAGCCACGCCTGGGGTACTTGAAAGTAGCTCAATTAACTTGGCTCTGTTTTTGTCGCTATCGTTAGTGGTCTTAACAATAATGTGATCCCATTCCAAAATGACTTTCACATCATCGTCATAGCTGCGCAAAATGTTACGAATATTACTTTGTAGCATCTTGCAAAAACGCTTACGCACAGACCTGCTTTTCATCAGGATTTCAGGGAAAAACTTAACGACAAATTTCATCGGCTTCACTTAGGGTCAAAATCAAGGGGGCGGATTATACCTTGAGAAAGTGAGGACTTAAAGTGGTGCTTTTTTACCCTGCCAGTTTTAGGCTGTTTTTTAGCTATCAGGGTAAAAAAGCAAGACGGTTTGCAGGTTATTGAGTCACGCCAATTTCATCAGATTCTTGGGCTTTACCTTGCATCACGGATATTTCTACCCGTCTATTTTTACGGCGGTTGGTACTGTCGGTATTCGCAAATAACGGTTTGGTATCCGCGTATCCCACCACCATCAAGCGTTGTTGATCAAAACCTTGTACCTTAATCATCTCGTGCGCCACAGAGACCGCGCGTTGTGACGATAAGTCCCAGTTAGAACGGTATAATTCAGACTTAATCGCTTCGTCGTCGGTATGCCCAGAAACCGTGATCTCACCAGGCACATCTTTTAATATTTCAGCCACCCTGGCAATCACAGGACGAAACTTAGGTTGCAAAAACGCCGAGCCGGATGGGAAAGCGCCCTTTTCACGCACTCGAATAATCAACTGCTGACCTAGGGCTTCTATTTCAATGGCGCCATCTTCAATTTGATCACGCATCTTTTGCGCGATGGTTTTAGCCAGTTGGTTTTGCGCTTCTTGTTGCTGAGCTTGTTGGCTTTGAATCGCTTGCGACGCCGTCATACCACCGTCTTGATTGCCTTCATCTTGTTTTTGACCGCCCACTTCAGCGGCTTCACCATCTTGAAAGTCAAGTCGAGCCTGCGTCATATCAATGGTTTGCTGCATAATGGTTTCAATAGGCGTCGGCTCAGGGCGACCAGGTCGAAACTCCTGAGCGATAACGGACGTCCCTTTTGGGATATCTTTAACTTCTAATAAATTTTGCACCCCGAATGCGTACTTCATTGAGCCAGCAATCTGCTTAAATTTCAGTACATCCATCTCGGAAAATGCCAAAAGTAATACGAAGAAACACATTAGCAGTGACATAAGATCAGCAAAGGTACCCATCCAAGCAGGTAAGCCCTCCGGTGGACATTTACATGGTTGTTCCATTGTTGCCCCCTAGTCTGTGGTATTGACTTCGCGTTTTGACTCGGCGAGGTAATTTTTCAATAGCCCTTCAATAACCCGAGGGTTTTGCCCGTCTTGGATCCCCAGCACCGCGTCCATAATTAACACCCTGTTGAGCTTTTCTTCTTCCGCTCGTAATACCAGTTTTTCGCTCACAGGCAGAGCAACCATGTTCGCCAAGATAGCACCGTATAAGGTGGTTAACAGCGCAACCGCCATGGCCGGCCCAATAGACTTAGGGTCATCCATGTTAGAAAGCATCGCTACCAGACCAATCAAGGTACCTATCATGCCCATGGCTGGTGCCACATCGCCTAAGGCTTTAAAGATACCCGCCCCCATGATATGGCGCTCAGAGGTCAGCATAATATCTTTCTCCAGCGTTGCTCTTACCACGTCAGCATCATGACCATCCACCAGCATGTCGATGCCTTTTTGCATAAATGCATTAGAGATTTCAGCTTCTTCAAGTGCCAGAAAACCGCCTTTACGCGCGGCATCGGCCATTTCTACTGATTTGGCAATTAAATCTTCAGGCTTTTCTAGCTTGAACATAAACGCCTTGATGCCAATTTTTGCAGCCCCTAAAAACTGCCCCAAATTGTATTTCATCAATACCACAAACAAGGAGCCGACAAATACGATCAGTACAGATGGCACGTCAAAAAAGGTCGATAAATCGCCCCCCATTAACATTGCCATTAACACAAACGCAAAGGCACCGATAATCCCTATAAGAGTTGCTAAATCCACGTTTTACACCCTCAAAAATGAGCAAATTTGCCAAATAATCCGAGCTATCTACCTATTATCTACCCGTTATATACCCAAACAACCCGTAAAATGCATTGCCATAATAATTGTTAGCCTAATCGCGCAAGCCAAGTTTTGATGAATAATCAGCAATAAAGTAAACCAACCAACCGTTTTGCGCCTGTGACACATCTCTTTAGGTTGCTTGGGTATATAGTGGTTAAGTATATTTTCGTATATCAATGTATTTACAGCAAGTTATACCTCTTGGAAATGCTGACTTATACGTTATCGGCAACATTTGTTAAATATTTATAGCTGGCTTATTTGACCCATCACAGTCTCACAGGTAATCTTGGCGCGAATTGGGAGAATTGCACATGGCCACAAAAAAACCAGAAAACATGAACTTTGAAGAATCGGTCACCGAGCTCGAAGAAATAGTAAAAAAACTTGAACTGGGCGAATTGACGTTAGAAGAGGCACTAAAGCAGTTTGAAAGAGGCATTGCCCTCGCGCGAGTGAGCTCAACCAAGTTACAATCTGCTGAGCAGCAGGTGCAAATTTTATTGGAACGAGGTGGCGAGCAAGTACTTAGCCCTTTTCAGGATGAAGCTTAATTAATGAATCTGCTTGATGTTTCTATTTTACGCTTTAAAGAGCGCGTTGATAACAGCTTAGCTGCCGCCCTAACCCGCCCAGAACCGTTAAGCCCTGCTCTACAACAAGCCATGGAATACGGCGCCATGCAAGGGGGTAAACGAATTCGACCATTTTTAGTTTATGCCACAGGAGAAATGTTTAATATTGCTCCTGAAAAACTGGATCATCTCGCCGCAGCCATCGAATGTATTCATGCCTATTCTTTAATTCATGACGATCTCCCCGCCATGGACGATGATGAACTACGTCGCGGTCAACCAACGTGTCACATTGCCTTTGATGAGGCGACCGCCATTTTGGCTGGTGACGCTTTACAAACCTTGGCCTTTGAGCTTATCTGTGAACCCAGTGAACATTTCACCCCTCAGCAACAATTGGCAATGGCACTCACTTTAGCCAAGGCTTCTGGTCTAAATGGTATGTGTGGTGGTCAAGCTCTTGATCTGGCGGCAGAGAATAAACAAGTTTCATTGGCTCAGCTCGAACAAATTCACGCTGGAAAAACCGGCGCCCTAATCAGTGCTGCCGTTAAATTAGGCGCGTTAGCGAACCCGGATTTAAACGCAGCCGATTTGGCTCAACTCGAGCTTTTTGCCGCCAAAATAGGCCTCGCCTTTCAGGTTCAAGACGATATATTAGATATCATTAGTGATACTGAAACCTTAGGTAAACCGCAAGGCTCCGACATCGCTCTGAACAAATCTACCTATCCGGCTTTGCTTGGATTAGCCGGAGCACAAGAAAAAGCGCAAGCCCTGTATCAAGAGTCACTACACGCATTAGCCAAGTTAGATTACAATACAGAGCTATTAGAGCTATTTGCTCATTATATAATTGAACGAAAAAAATAAGCGGTTATGAGCTTGGACTTAAAAGATTACCCAATATTGGCCAGTGCCAACTACCCAGAAGATTTACGCTTATTAGCTAAAGATAAGCTACCTGAGCTATGTAATGAACTGCGCCAGTTTTTGCTGAATTCAATCAGCAAAACCAGTGGTCATTTTGCATCTGGCTTAGGCGTGGTGGAATTAACGGTGGCGCTGCATTATGTTTATAACACCCCATTCGATCACCTTGTTTGGGATGTCGGTCATCAAGCTTATCCCCATAAAATACTCACGGGTCGCCGTGATAAAATGCATACCATCCGCCAATATAAAGGATTGCATCCATTCCCATGGCGTGAAGAAAGTGAATATGATGTGCTCAGTGTTGGCCATTCTTCTACCTCTATTGGTGCGGCAACAGGTTTAGCCATTGCAGCTGAAAAAGAAGGCAAAGGCAGACGAGTCGTTTCTGTAATTGGCGATGGCGCCTTAACCGCAGGCATGGCTTTTGAAGCATTAAACCATGCCGGCGCTTTACACAATGATATGTTGGTCATTCTCAACGACAATGAAATGTCTATTTCTGAAAACGTCGGCGCGCTCAACAATCACCTTGCTAAACTGCTATCGGGCGAGCTTTACACCAGCATACGTGAAGGCGGCAAAAAAGTTTTATCCGGATTACCCCCGATAAAAGAGCTAGTAAGGCGCACCGAAGAGCACCTTAAAGGCATGGTGGTCCCTGGCACCTTATTTGAAGAGTTTGGCTTTAATTATATTGGCCCAATCGATGGTCACGATGTACTGGGTTTAGTGGACACCTTGCGCAATATGCGCAACCTTAAAGGGCCACAATTTCTTCACATCATGACAAAAAAAGGTAAGGGCTATGCCCCTGCCGAACAAGATCCCATAGGTTATCACGCCGTACCTAAATTTGATTTAAGCCAATCAAAATTGCCGAAGAACAAGGCCAGCTTGCCAACCTTTTCCCATATTTTTGGCGACTGGCTATGCGATATGGCGGCGCAAGACAATAAGCTAATGGGGATAACCCCTGCGATGCGAGAAGGCTCAGGCATGGTTGCCTTTTCTAAGCGTTTTCCGCAGCAGTATTTTGATGTTGCCATTGCTGAGCAGCACGCGACCACATTGGCCGCTGGCTTAGCCATTGCCGGACTTAAACCCGTAGTGGCGATTTACTCTAGCTTTTTGCAACGCGCTTATGACCAAGTTATTCACGATGTCGCAATCCAAAACTTACCCGTGCTATTTGCTGTAGATCGTGCCGGCATAGTGGGCGCTGACGGCCCGACTCACCAAGGTGCGTTTGACATCAGCTTTATCCAAACCATTCCCAACATGGTAATCATGACGCCCAGCGACGAAAATGAATGCCGCCAAATGTTGTATACGGGTTATCAGCTCAATCAGCCAGCTATGGTGCGATATCCTAGAGGGTGTGGTAATGGCACTTCAGTCGCGACTGAGATGAGCGCTTATGAGGTAGGTAAAGGCGTGGTTAAACGCCACGGTGAAAAAATTGCCATTTTATGTTTTGGCACCTTACTTCATAGTGCGAGACAGGCGGCCGAAACCCTTAATGCTACCTTAGTGGATATGCGCTTTGTTAAACCGCTAGATAAAAACCTAATCAGCGAGCTTGCTCAAAGCCACGACTACTTAGTCACAATTGAAGAAAATGCCATTTTAGGTGGTGCTGGTAGTGCGGTATTAACCTACCTCGCTCAGCAAAAACTGCTTAAGCCGGTGTTAAACTTAGGTATTCCGGATCAATTTATTGAGCAAGGCACTCAAGAGCAAATCTATCAGCAGTTAGGCTTAGACGGCGAAGGCATTTTACGCAGCATAGAGCACTTTATCGCCAGCTAATCACCTCGACTCCGTTATTGACGGCGTGAGCGCAATAAAGGTAAAGATAGTTTATTCTCAAACTCGTCTACTTGTAAATCACCCAAGTAGGCGATGTTTTCCGAACTTAATACACTCTTCATTCGGATATTCTTTTTGGCAGCCCAAGCTAGCCGCTCCCAGTGCAAGGGGACGAATGCCGCATCTTCATAGAGAATTTGCTCAACTTGGCGTAACAATTGCCCGCGGGGGATCGGCTTCACTTCACGATTGGCCTGATGAATAAGCTCATCAACCTGAGCATTAGCATAATGACCGCAATTATATTGCCCTAAGCCCGTTGCCGGATCTCGGGTCATGGCTAAATACTCACTGTAATTAGCACTATCTTGGGTATCAGATTCCCAACCTATCATCAAGATATCGCCATTACAGCGATCAAATTGAGGCCAATATTGGTTGATGGGGTAAGTCTTTAGCTGAACTCGAATATTAATTTTCTGTAACATCGCCACGACAGCTTGAGCAATTTTATCATCATTAATATAACGCCCTTTGGGCGCAATCATATTAAGCTCCAAGCCCCTTTCGTATCCAGCCTGTTTCATAAGCTCACGCGCCTTGGCTAAATCATATCTAAGACCCAAAAATGGATTGTGACCACTAAAGCCAGGAGGGCTTTGCTGTGAAGCTGGCTCGGCAAAGCCTTGCATTAACTGCTCGGCAATGCCTTTGTTATTAATCGCATAGATAATGGCTTGTCTAACCCGTATATCTTTCAGCGCAGCATTCGTTTGCTGATTTAGCTGGAGTGATATCAACCTTGAGCTGGCTAAAGTTGAACTAATAAAACGAGGCTGATCCATTAGAGAAAGATACTCTTTAGGACCAACGGGGCTGATCAGGTCAACATCCCCTGATAGCAAAGCCGCTAACCGGGTAGCGGGATCTTTAATCGGAATTAACACAAGTTGGGAAACATTCCCCGGCGAGTTCAGATCCCAATAATGGTCAAAGCGCTTAAATGCCAATTGGATCCCGGGCTCATTGATGGTGACTTGATAGGGCCCCGTGCCCGAAACATGCTGTGAGGCAAAAGAGTCACTCCGCGGGGCAATACGACTTTTATCCTTACCATTTTCATCAACTCCCGTGTAAAAGGCCGAATCCATAATAAACAGATAGCTGGCTAGCTGAAGCGTTAAGGAGTAAGGCGACTTAGTGACTAAATCAAAGGTAAGTGGGTCAATGATCTTGATATGACTGATACGGTCAAACAGCCCTTTATAGTCAGGACTGGTTTTAAGGCGCTCGAGCGTCCACTTAACATCCATGCTGGTTAAGGTGTTACCAGAATGAAATTTTACCTTATCACGTAACTCAAAGCGCAAGGTGTTCTCATCGATACGGCTCCATTGCTTTGCAAGGCGCGCTTCATATTGCGATTTTTGGTTGCGCCTTAGTAACGGGTCGAACATCAAATGAGCAAGTTGCAATGTCTCTTTAGATAATGATTCATGAATATCAAGAGACTGTGCATCCATTTGGCTACCAACCGTCAGCTGGGCGTTATAAGCCAAGGCAGTGAAGCAAAAAAAACTAAAGCCCAAGCCAATCAAAACATTTAGTAACCGCAAACATGACTCCTTACATCGCATCCCAGCGCCAGCGACAGAACAACTAATTAACTCAGCGACAGCAAAGCCCATCAAACAAAGCGTTAATGAGTCGTATTAGTTAAACACTAATTCACTGCTACGCCATACTCTATCAACTCTTGTTTGAGTTTAGCCAGATCGGTGTTCAAACTCGGCAATAGCTCTATTGTAACCTGTTGATTTGCCTCTCGCACTATCGATAGCCCCATTTGTGAACTGATCTGATGCTGAGCCATTTGCTGCCAAGTCACATTGATAGTGCGATAATAGCGCCTCGCCCCCGCCAATATTTCAGAAGGCACTTCCATGGTATTGGCAGAATACTGCATCGCATTCCAAACATAGTGATCGAGTACAAGGTCATCACGGCTGGGATCAAAGCGCTTATATTGTGCATTCTCTAAAGTCGCCACTTTTTGTTCAACCAAGCTAAGGTTGTCTTGCAACTCCAGCATTAAGGAACGTCGTAAATAATAGTTTGCTTGTGTCGTATTGATATCATCAAATAACATGGCTTGACGAAACCCTTCGTTTGACGCTAAAAATACGCCCACTATTGTTGCCACTATCATGCAAATGTTGGTTATCCAAAATCCACTGTTGAGTAGATCTTGATTGTTAACTTGCTTTAAACGTTTTCTAATTCTTAATTTTGATTCGGCCATTGCTAACCTGTACTCTTGCCTGCATTATGCTACCTTAAACTTATCATAAAAAAGATAATATAAAATCAAGGTTTATCCGCCGTATTGTTATTGATTAGCTATTCAGTAATTGGCACGATAGAATATTTGTTTGTTTAACATTAAGCCCATTATGAGTAATTCTTCGATAAAATGTGTCGATACAGCCTGTGAAGAATGTGACCTGCTATTACCTGCAGTGGCTCTTTCGGCTGGCTCTAAAATTAGTTGCCCTCGCTGTGGGCATACCATATCAGATGTGGCTGAATCGCCATTAGCTGAGCCAATCGCTTACGCACTAACCAGTATGATCATGCTGGTGTTAACCTACCTCTTTCCATTTATGAGCTTCAGTGCTTCGGGTAACACCAGCTCTATCTACTTCTATCAAGCCATGAGCTCATTATTTGCTAATGACTTTGTCAGCATTGGTGTCTTCCTATTGTTATCGCTGACCATTTTACCCCTGTTGTGTTTACTGCTTGTTACTTATATCCATATTGCCTTGTATTTTGACAAGAGTCAGCTCAGTTTAAAGCACCTCAAACTGTTACAAGCCATCAAGCCTTGGATGATGGTCGATGTTTTTCTGATCGGGATTTTAGTTGCGCTGGTAAAAATTATGTCGATGGCTGAAGTCGGTTTCGGCTTGTCATTTTGGGCATTTGTCTTGTTTACGCTTGCTTTTCTAAAAACCCTGACCAGTATTGATTTGCATTGGCTATGGCGAAAAATAGCCGGCCCTTTACCTCAGTATAAGGTGCCAGAAACGGTATTGAGTTGCGTTCAAAGTGAGCTTGCTCATTGCCATTATTGCGACGCGTTATCTCCCCACAATCATACTCATTGCCTGCGTTGCAATGCACCACTCAAGCACCAAACTCGCCACAATACTACGCATTGTGTTGCCTTTTTAATCGCGGCGATGGTGTTTTACATCCCAGCGAATCTATTTCCTATGATGGATATGCAGCTACTTGGTCAAAGTGAGCCCTCAACCATCATAGGTGGCGTCATTTTACTTTGGCAGCTTAAATCTTATCCCGTTGCTATGGTTATCTTTTTCGCCAGTGTGATGATCCCAATATCCAAGATGGTTGCCATCGCTTGGCTTTGTTATACCTGCAAAAGAAATCATCCAGAACAAGCGAAGCAACAGTTAAAAATTTATCGAATAACCGAATTTATTGGCCGTTGGTCAATGATCGATGTATTTGTCGTCGCGATCTTAGTTGCCTTGGTTCACCTAGAAGGTTTAGTGACTGTTTACCCAGGACAGGCAGCGGTATCATTCGCTGCTGTTGTAGTACTAACCATGTTATCAGCGATGTCGTTTGACCCTCGAATTATTTGGGATCCATCCCTACAGTCGGAGCATAAAAAATAATGACTTCTCAACCATCCAAGACAAGCATCTCAAAAGTCTGGCTAGTGCCCTTATTGGCTCTACTCATTGGCGGCTGGATGTTATACCAACATATTTCTAGCCAAGGCCCATTGATCACCTTAGAAATCAGTGATGCCGACGGCCTAAGTGCAGGGAAGACCAAAATCAAAGCATTGAGTGTGGATGTTGGCTTAGTAGAAAGTATTGAATTAAGTGAAACCTACGACAAGGCTATTTTAAAAGTCAGAATAAGTAATAACGCAGCCAAAATGCTGGTTGAAGATAGCGCCTTCTGGGTAGTAAAACCACGTATAGGTAAAGAAGGCGTTTCAGGGCTTGGCACATTACTTTCTGGTGCTTATATCGAGCTAAAGCCGGGTAAAAGTAATGTAAAAGTAGATAGCTTCCAAGTCAGAGATCTACCGCCATTAATCAGCAGCGACACCCCTGGGTTACGGTTGAAATTATCTAACCGAGCAAGTAAGGCCCTCAGCGTTGGTGCACCAATCAATTTCCGAGGCTTTGAAGTCGGTCGAATTGAAACGGTTAATTATGATGTTAAAACGCGAAAAACAGAGTATAGCATCTTCATTTTTGCTCCTTATGATGCCCTAATCACCACCAACACACGTTTTTGGATTAAACCTGGGATGTCTGTAGATTTAAATGCTAAGGGCGTTAAGTTTGAGCTAGACTCCCTTGATTCACTACTCAATGGTGGTATTTCGTTTGCTGTGCCTCGAGGATGGAAACCGGGTGAACCAGCGACACCAGAGAACGAATTTCATTTGTTTGCTAGCAAATCATCTATCTTGAACAATTCCTATGAAAACTACAGTGATTTTGTATTGTTATTTGACCAGTCAATTTCAGGTTTAACGGCTGGTGCCCCTGTTGAGTTTCGCGGTGTACAAATTGGCCGCGTGCGTCAGGCTCCCTACTTAGATCCTACAATCAATAGCCATTATAACTTTAATGGCCTGATCCCTGTATTAATCAGAATCGAGTTTGACCGTTGGCGCGCGCCAGAAGATAGTCGCCCTGTTAGCTACTGGGAAGCTAACTTGGACGAAATGCTAGCGAAAGGCCTTCGAGCCAGAATCAAGTCAGGTAATTTAATTACTGGCGCAAAACTTATCGACTTAACCATGCAGCCAGAAAGTATAGCCAGTGAAGATCAGTATGTCTGGGCAGAAGAGAATAATGTGAAGATTATCCCTACCATTAAAGGCGGCTTTGACGAATTGGAGCAAAAAGTCAGTTTATTACTGGATAAAATCAATGCACTGAATATTGAAACAACCATAAATAATGCTAACCAGCTATTACAAACTACTGAATCATCAATGAAATCCATTAATTCATTAGTCACTAATGAAGAGTTGCAAAGCTTACCGGAAGAATTGAAACTGACTTTAGCGCAAACCAACGAAACATTGAGAAGCTATTCACGTGATTCACAGTTGCATAAAGATCTCACTCAAACGGTGCGCACTTTGGAGCAGTCTTTGCGTGAATTACAACCTTTCTTACGTAAGATTAGTACTAAGCCCAATGCCATTATTTTTGATGGTAAAACCCAACGAGACCCGCGTTTGGAGAGTAAATAATGAATCTGATTAAGCCACTGTTACTAAGCGGCCTAAGTTTGACTTTGCTTGCCTGTAGTCAGACCACTAGCATCCCCAGCCAATACTATGCGTTAGGGGCTGATGATTTAGCGATGACTGTGGTTGATAGCAATACCACAGCCACATTAGTACTCAAACCCGTTGAACTGCCAGACTATCTCAATAGCACAGGCGTAGTGATGCAACTCAATGACAATCAAGTCCACATTGCTGAGCAGCATTTGTGGGCAGGCTCACTTAATCAGCAGCTAGATAATTTGGCACTTGAGTCCATGACTTTGCAGTTTCCTCGTGCAACCGTCGTTGAGAGTGCACAATTTTATCCCGAGGCAGGTGCTCAATATTGGATCCTGTCGGTAAGCGTCAATCGTTTCCAAGGTCGCCTTGAAGGAACCGCAGTCTCCTCAGGTCGGTGGCAATTAATTGATCCAGATGGCAAGCTAGTTAGAGATGAGCTGTTTAATTATCAGCTTCCTGTTATCACCAAAGACTACCCGGAAGTGATCGAAAAACTAAAAGAAAATTGGATAAAATTCAACCAAAGTGTCGCCCTTCAAGTGCGACAAGCAATACAGCAAAGAGAAAATAGATAAACGAAGTAACGACAAGCAAGGCTATACTTGCTTGTCGTTATCATTTATTGCAAGTAATAAGCTAGTCCCTGCAAACAAGCAAACGCAGCTAAGCCCGCGACGACATCATCCATCATAATACCGACACCACCGTGTAAATGCTTATCTAGCCAGCTGATCGGCCAAGGCTTTAAGACATCAAAAAAGCGAAATAAAATAAAGCCTAGCAAGATCCAGAGCCACCCCGCAGGCGCGGCAAACATGGTGATCCAAAAGCCAACAAACTCATCCCAAACAATGGCCTTATGATCATGCACGCCCATGTCTTTACTGGTTTGATGACAACACCAAAAACCAAATAAAGTGGCCAGTACCAATAACGAGAGATAAAAAGGCGCTGTGAGGTTCGCGATAAGCAGGTATAAAGGGATCGCAGCTAAGGTGCCAAAAGTGCCCGGTGCTTTTGGCGCTAAACCACTGCCCAAACCTATGGCCAAAAAATGCAGTGGATTACGTAAGCTTAATCCCGCTAAGTCAGTCCTATTTTTCATTCGCAAAGTGATCCCATCCGGCCAAATTTAATTCGCATACTTCACCGTCCCGCAATAAGGTTAAGCTGTTTTTTGCAGAGGTGAGGCGGCCAATACAAGTGACTGGTGTCGCGCTGGTACTGACTAATTTTTCTAGCTGACTCTTATTTTCTTCGGCCACGGTAAACAACAATTCATAGTCATCCCCCCCCGCTAGAGCAAGTTGGCACGCTTGCTCAAATGAAGTCGCCTCAACAAGCTCTGGGTTTAACGGCAATTTATCTAGGTATATATCAGCGCCGCACTGACTGCCTTGTAGTATATGCCCCAAATCTTGAGCAAGGCCGTCAGAGACATCAATACAAGCCGTCGCTAGGCTGCGCAACGCGGTGCCAATAGCAACTCTTGGTGTGGGTTGTAATAATCGCGAAATACATTGCTGGCGCAGTGAGTCCGCTACATTAGCATCGGCTTCACCCTGCAATAATTTCAAGCCAAATGCGGCTTCGCCGGGCGTACCAGTGACATAAACCCAGTCTCCCGCTTTACCTTGTGTACGAGTCAATGCTTGGCCAACCGGAATATGGCCATGTACCGTCACTGTGATACTAAGAGGCCCCTTAGTGGTATCGCCGCCAATCAACTGCACATTGAAGTATTGGGCTAAAGATAAAAAGCCCTTGGCAAAGTCAGCAAGCCAAGCTTGGTCAACTTCGGGCAAGGTAATGGCTAACGACACCCACGCCGGATCGGCGCCCATGGCGGCTAAATCACTGATGTTGACCGCTAACGCTTTATGACCGAGAGAATAAGGATCCACATCAGGGAAAAAATGTACGCCTGAAACTAAGGTATCGGTACTGACGGCCAACAAGGATTGTGGCGGCATGGTCAATAATGCGCAATCGTCACCTATACCTAATACAACGTCCTTACGCTGATTAGCATCCTTAACAAAATAGCGATAAATTAAATCAAATTCACTCATGAATACCACACAAAAAAGCCAGCAATAAGCTGGCTATCTAACTAAATTATCCGAGCATATTATTGCTCAGATTGACGCATTTTTTGGCTTACCGCGTACTTGTCTAACACACCGTTTACGTATTTATGACTTTCATCAGTGGCAAAGTCTTTCGCCAACTCAATCGCTTCATTGATAACAACCTTAAACGGCACATCTTTACGCTGGGTTAGCTCGTACATAGCTAAACGCAGGATCGCCTTATCCACTTGATCCATTTCTGTCATTTTGCGTGCTAAGTATGGAGCCAAAACCTGATCTAATTCATCGCAGTTTTGGATCACGCCAGACACGAGATCACGAAAATAATCCAAGTCCGTTTTAGACAAATCTTGATCGACAAGAAACTGATCTATGATCATGCCTACATTGGCGTGTGTCATTTGCCATTGATAAATTGCTTGAACTGCAAATTGTCTTGCGCGACGTCTTTCAGCTGGTTTCACAGGGCAAATCCTTAATCTAGCTGAGCTAAAACATTAACCATTTCTAACGCGCTTAAAGCAGCTTCACTGCCTTTGTTGCCCGCTTTGGTACCAGCACGCTCAATGGCTTGCTCTATGGTATCGGTGGTTAAAACACCAAATGCAACAGGCACATCGTAATCCATGGCAACTTGAGCTAAGCCTTTGTTACACTCACCCGCAACAAAGTCAAAGTGTGGCGTACCACCACGAATAACCGTACCTAATGCAATAATAGCATCGTATTTTTTACTTGCCGCAACACGTTTAGTCGCTAATGGCAGCTCAACGGCACCGGGTACACGTACCACGGTAATATTTTCTTCGTTTACCTGACCTGAACGCTTAAGCGTATCCAGAGCGCCAGCTAGCAAGCTTTCATTAATAAAGCTATTAAAGCGAGAAATTACAATGGCAACCTTAGCATTTGGCGCCGCAATCACACCTTCAATCACATTCATTTCAGATCCTGTTTCTTAAACTTATAAATCGGCGCGATTCTAGCATAAATCAAACGCAGATTTCAGACTTAAAACGTCTACAAATAAAAATTATCAGTGTAAGCGACCAACCCGGTCCCTTACACGACTAAACGAGACTACTCACTGAGACTACTCACTGAGACTACTCACTAACGTAGTCAACAACCTCTAAACCAAAACCCGATAAGGCATGGTACTTTTTCGGCGAGCTTAACAGGCGCATTTTATGCACGCCCAAATCAGCCAATATTTGTGAGCCAACCCCAACCCGGCGGCTTGCGCCTTGAGGCTTAGGTAAAGCACGGGTTTCACCGGCATCTTCGGCTTGATAATGCTTCATACGTTCAATCAGTTGCGCCGAACTTTCTTCATTGCCTAACACCACCAAGATACCGCCTTCTTCAGCGATTTTTTCCATCGCTTTGGCGATGGGCCAAGTTTGCGTCGCTTGACGGTCTGATAACAACACATCACCGACAACACTTTGCAAGTGCACGCGAACTAAGGTTTCGGCCTGCGGTTTAATGTCGCCTTTAACGAGCGCAAAATGGGCTTGATTGTCGATGGTGTCTTGGTAGGTGATTAAATCAAACTCACCATAAGCCGTGGGCAATTTACATTGTGCAACACGCTCAATAGTGGTTTCGTTGTTATTACGGTATTCAATCAAATCCGCCACTGTGCCCAGTTTTAAATCATGCTTTTTAGCAAACACTTCAAGGTCAGCACGGCGCGCCATGGTGCCATCTTCATTCAAGATTTCAACAATCACACCCGCTGGCGAAAAACCAGCCAAACGCGCTAAATCACAGCCAGCTTCGGTATGACCGGCACGGGTTAACACCCCACCATTTTGCGCTTTTAACGGGAAAATATGCCCTGGCATCACGATATCGCTGGCAGTAGCATCCACAGCAACCGCCGCCTTGATGGTGGTGGCGCGATCGGCAGCACTAATACCTGTGGTCACCCCTTGCGCCGCTTCAATAGAGACGGTGAAATTGGTTGAGAATTGAGCGCCATTATTGTCTACCATTAAAGGTAATTTAAGCTGTTTACAACGCTCCTCGGTTAAGGTCAAACAAACTAAACCTCGGCCATGGGTCGCCATAAAGTTAATGGCTTCTGGCGTCACCGCATCGGCGGCCATAATTAAATCGCCTTCATTTTCACGGTCTTCGTCATCCATAAGAATGACCATTTTACCCGCGCGTAAATCTTCAATAATTTCTTCTATCGTATTTAGAGCCACGACATCTTCCCCTTATTTTAAGAAACCTGACTCTGCAAGCAGGCTCATTGTTATTCCTGATGACGCTTTTTCTGCGGCTTTATCACCGAGCAATAAGCGTTCTAAATAGCGCGCTATCAAATCCACTTCTAAATTGACCTGAGTGCCCGTGTTAAAACTTGTGATAGTGGTTTCATCACCGGTATGGGGCACGATAGTGAGTTTAAACGTATTACCGTTTACCTCATTTACCGTCAAGCTAATGCCGTCTACCGTGACCGAACCTTTGTGGGCAATATATTTAGCTAATTCAGCTGGGCATGACAGCCAAAACTCGATGGCGCGACCAAGTTCATGTCGCGAAATCACAGTGGCAATGCCATCTACATGACCACTTACGATATGACCGCCAAAACGTGATTGCGGCATCATGGCTTTTTCTAAATTTACCTTAGTGCCGACTTTAGCGTGAGCAAAATTACTTAACTTTAACGTTTCTACGCTTAAGTCGGCGCTAAAACTGGTCTTGGTCAGCGCGGTTACGGTCAAGCAAACCCCATTGGTCGCGATACTGTCACCCAGTTGCACATCAGCTAAATCTAACTTACCGGTATTAATCGTTAAGCTGATATCTTGACCTTTCGGCGTTATTTTTGCGATCTGTCCTATTGCAGCTACGATCCCAGTAAACATATTTCACCTGTTTCTTTTGCGCCATTTATCATGGCATCATGAGTGTAAACGTATATATTAATCGGTTATTTTAGCGTACAAATGAGCCGTAAATCTGGCCCAATCTTGTCTATCTGTGCAATGTCTAACTCAGGCACTTGCGTCATATTAGTGTATTCAGGTAAGGCTAATAAACCACGGCTTAAACTGCCCATCAGTTTCGGCGCCTGATACAAGATAAATTCATCCACGAGTCCTTGTGCAAACAAGGCTCCGGCCAGCGTTTCTCCCGCTTCGACCCAGACATTATTTACGCCCATTTGCGCCAATTTCGTCATTAAGCTTGCGAGGCAAATATGACCTTCTTGCTGCTCGACCAATATGGTCTTGGCCGCAGGATTAGGGTGCGCCTGACTCGCCACTAAATAAGTCTCGCCCGGTAGATGAAATAACCGATAGCGCTGATCAAGCTGCAAACGGTTATCGATAATCACCCGAGCAGGTTGACGCAGTTGCTGCTCACTGATCAAGTCATGCAGTGACACCACCTCTTGCCAACGAACATTTAGGGATGGGTCATCGGCAATGACAGTGCCAGAGCCGGACAAAATCACATCACTTTTGGCACGAAACATTTGTACATCTTGGCGCGCCTGTGCACTGGTGATCCACTTACTTTGACCATTTTGTAACGCAGTTCGCCCATCTAAACTGGCCGCCATTTTCAATCTCACAAATGGACGGTGATGGTTTTTACGAAACACATAATCATGATTAAGCGCCAATGCTTGCTGTGCTAACAAGCCGATTTCAACCTTGATGCCTCGCTCATCACATAGCTTGAGCCATGTATTTTCTGCTGGCTCAAGCTGACAAGCGACGATCAGCTGCGTCACACCCGCCTCGGCAAGTTGCGCGACTGCATTCAGGCTTGGCTCTGAGGTCAAATAGGCACAATCACATGCCTGCTCAGCAGCGTCTAGTTGTTCAAGAGCACGAGTCACAACACAAGTTGAGGTATGAAAACCTTGGCCAACTGCCTGTACCACTTGCCCCTGACTCACCAATACAACAGCAAAATTTAAGGCTTGGCCTGTGGTGTAAATCCCTCGCTCAGCACAAGCGATGGCTTGGGCCATGATGTTTGCATCTGGTTTAACCGATAACTGCGCCAAGTTTATTTTTCCAGCTTGGCAATTTCTTCGCCGAATTCTTTGACATCTTTAAACGAGCGATAAACCGAAGCAAAACGGACATAAGCTACTTTATCTAAGGTTTTAAGCGCTTCCATTACCAGCTCACCAAGCATTTTAGAGGGCACTTCGCGCTCACCTGTTGCACGCAGCTGCGACATAATTTGGTTGACGGCTTTATCCACCGCTTCGGTCGACACGGGCCGTTTTTCCAACGCGCGATGGACGCCGCCCATCAGTTTATCTTCGTTAAATGGCTCACGGCTACCATCGGACTTGATGATCCGAGGCATCACTAATTCGGCCGATTCAAAGGTGGTGAAACGCTCTTTACACTGATTACATTCGCGTCGACGACGCACCTGATGGCCATCAGAAACAAGGCGAGAGTCAATAACTTTGGTGTCTTGGACACCACAAAATGGACAATGCATCAAGGATCCCAGTGTTACAAAAAGAGGTCTCAGTTTACCATTAACTGAATGAAAAAAAAGGCTGCCTAAAGGGCAGCCTTAGCTCATCAAGGATAACGATTAAGCGTAAACTGGGTTTGCTTTACAAAGTGCAACCACTTTCGCTTTAACTGCTTCAATTACAGCCGCATCATTGATGTTGTCTAATACATCACACATCCAACCTGCTAGTTCAGCAGCTTGCTCTGCTTTAATGCCGCGACGAGTCAATGCTGGTGTACCTACACGTAGACCAGAAGTCACGAACGGAGAGCGAGGATCGTTAGGTACTGAGTTCTTGTTAACTGTGATGTTAGCAAGACCCAATGCCGCATCTGCGTCTTTACCTGTGTATTCTTTGCCGATTAGATCAACTAAGAATAGGTGGTTGTCGGTGCCGTCAGATACGATTTTGAAACCACGTTGTTTGAATACTTCAACCATGGCTTTCGCGTTATCTAATACTTGCTGTTGGTAAGCTTTAAACTCAGGCTCCATCGCTTCCTTGAACGCAACCGCTTTAGCAGCAATAACGTGCATTAGAGGACCACCTTGGCCGCCTGGGAATACCGCTGAGTTTAGTTTCTTCTCAATTTCTTCGTTAGCTTTGGCTAAGATCAGACCGCCACGAGGACCCGCTAGAGTCTTGTGAGTTGTAGTCGTGGTTACGTCAGCAATTTGCACTGGGTTCGGGTATAGACCCGCAGCCACTAGACCTGCCACGTGCGCCATATCAACAAACAGGTAAGCACCTACTTTGTCGGCAATTTCACGAAAACGCTGCCAATCAACAATGCCTGAGTACGCAGAGAAACCTGCTACAACCATTTTTGGTTTATGCTCAAGGGCTAGACGCTCGATTTCATCGTAGTCTAGTTTGCCGGTTTCTGGGTTGATACCGTATTGAACCGCATTGTAGATTTTACCTGAAGAGCTAACCGATGCACCGTGAGTTAAGTGACCACCGTGCGCTAGGCTCATACCTAAAATAGTATCACCTGGATTTAGTAGCGCTTGGTAAACCGCTGAGTTAGCTTGTGAACCCGCGTGAGGTTGTACGTTTGCATAATCAGCACCAAATAGCTGCTTAGCACGATCAATCGCTAATTGTTCAGCAATATCAACATACTCACAACCACCGTAGTAACGCTTGAAAGGGTAACCTTCAGCATATTTGTTAGTCAGCTGGCTGCCTTGTGCTTCCATTACACGTGGGCTAGTGTAGTTTTCTGACGCGATTAGTTCGATGTGTTCTTCTTGACGAACCACCTCTTTGGTCATGGATTCCCATAACTCTGGATCGTAATCGGCTATGTTCATATCACGCTTAAGCATCCGTATCTCCTGACTAAATGCAAATAACAACTGAGGGTAAAAGTTGTGTTTGGTTTGAGGCTGGCTATTTTACCTGCTCTAGCTCACATTTCCCAGCCCAAAATATTGAATAAATCTCATGCGAAAAATGAACTATGCTCATAGTGTGCTATTTTCGCTTTCATTAAATTCATTTTCAGCTAGGCAAACTTGGTTTCGCCCTTGATTCTTCGCTTGATATAAACACTTATCAGCACGCTGTATTAGTGCTCGAATTTGTTCGAGATCTTCACCGCATCTATCAGCAACCGCACCACCGATACTGACCGACAGGCTGATATCTCCTAAATTTGAAGGCATCGGCTTATTGGCTATCGCCTCACGTATGCGCTCGGCTAACCCACCTAACTCAATGGTCGCAAGGTTGGTGTATAACAAACAAAACTCCTCACCACCAAAGCGAGTCACCAATACCGCTTTCTCACTGTGCTGCTGCAAAATATTGGCAACCCAAGCTAATGCTTGATCTCCGATAAGATGGCCAAAGTGATCATTGATCCCCTTAAACCTATCTATATCTATCATCAGCAAAGCTAGATGATCGACCTTTTTATCTTGCAGCACCTTAGCAAATTCGTGCATAAAAGCACGGCGATTGAGCAACCCTGTCAGATAGTCACTTTTTGCAGCCAATGCAAGGGCTTCATTAGCCTGAGTCAATTGCGCGGTGCGCTGCTTTACAGCCCTTTTTAATTGCCAAATATAAGCAATAATGAATAGCGTTAAAGTGATGGCAGCAATAGGTACGAGCCAAGCGACCCATACCGGATGCACCTTCTCGGTATTGATCCATTTTTGTTTGATTCGATTTATTTCATCTGGGTTAACCCGTGCCATCCCCGCATTGATTTGTGCAAGCAACGCTGAATTTTGTCCACTAACCGCGGCTCTAATTGGTAATACATATAACTGTTTGACCGCCACAAATGAAGTTGGGTCTAGTTGAGAATTCAAATAAAAATTGGCCACTTGATGGTCTGAAATAAACACATCCAACTCACCATTTAACGCCTTATCTAGCATCAAGCTATTATTTTTAAACTCTAATAGCCTTGCGTTTGGGTATTGCTCCTGGGCAAAAGTGGCTTCAAATCCGCCCTTCACCACCCCTAGAGGTATTTGGCCTTGCTCCATAAGCAGACCAGCCTCGGCAACCTGATCAGAACGAATAAATAATGACGCTGAAAGCGGGATAATTTGTGCACCAAAACGTAAAAACTCAGCCCTTTGATCGGAATAAAGTAACCCCGCATGAACGTCAGCTCTCCCCTCTTTAACTGCCATTAAGGAGTCTTGCCAATCAAGTAATAAAAATTCAACCGGGGTTTGATTCACCCGACCCCACTCTAGCCAATAATCAATCAGTAACCCTTTAGGTTGACCATCTTCATCTAAGTAGGAATAAGGCTTCCACGCAATCGAATTAGCCACGATCAATGGCTGCTTTGCTAATAACTCGAAAGGAAGGCATAAGCCTATGATTAGTAAAAGTCTTAGCATATCTCTATAGAAGTCACTCAATCATAAAATTATCATCACTAATATTAGGATTATTTATTTAACAAAGTGCAAATATTACAAACAGATAACTAAAATTCAGTAGAAATAATGAGATGCAGAAAAAATTAACAGCGGAAGGAATGTTGCCAAGATTGACGAGATAATCTTGGCAACAGAGAGCGGAGGTGGTTAATCTTCACCTTCAAAATAAGTACCCCAACCATCATAAGTCACATCGAAGGACTCACAAATAGTTAAGATAGCTTCAACATCTTCCATAATGGCTTCTGGAGAGAGCTCCATTTCAACGATCACATCAAAGCTGTAAATGGTTTCACCTTCTTCACCTTCAACCTCTTCAGGATCGGTCACTTCATAACCTTTTTTAAAACAGGCAATGGCAACCTTTTCTAACACTTCAAAATCGGTTGACGCGACATGATGTTCAATCATGTATTCGGCATCGGGATCACTGCCATCTTCCAATAGCTGCTCTATGGTATCTAAGGTTTCTTGTTCAAACTCTTTAAGTAAATCAGCGAAGTCGCTCATGCCAGATCCTTTTTAACCGCACCTTGGCCATAACGTTGGGCCTCGGCGCTAAGCTCTTGATATTTATCTTCCATACGCTGCTGACATAACGCCATCAGCTCGCGTACATTATCTTTGGTATAACCTGTGGTATCGATAGGCTCGAGCATTTCAACTATCACCTCACCATTATGCCAACGATTCCATTTAACTTGATCATGGGTATCGGAAACCACTGTTGGCACGATAGGAACTCCCGCTTGGATAGCGGTATGAAATGCACCTGTTTTAAACTTCATTAAACCACGGCCTCGGCTACGCGTCCCTTCTGGAAACATCATCACGGATAAATGACCTTGTTTAATTTTATCCGCCACCGTGTTGATGGTGTTGACCGCTCGACCTCGGTTATCTCGGTCTAATAATATATTACCGGTTAACCAATATAGTGGACCGAAAAATGGGATCCAAATTAGGCTTTTCTTACCAATGGACACTACATTAGGCAACACCGCCGCCGTCAAGGTAACCATATCATAGTTGTTTTGATGATTAGCAATGTGCACCGCAGGGCCAATATCTTTGGCATTTTCAGGCAGCCTAACAACCAAATGGATCCCCATAAAGCGCGAAGACTTAGCTAGAAGATTAGCAATTCGATAACAGTTCTTAGGATTCCTTGGCCTTAATAATGACCATAAGGAACCAAAAATAGCCACCGCAAGAAAAAAGAGGGTCAAAAAGAATCCTCTTAAAATTAATAACATACTTACCTCTTATTGTTCAGATGACTCGACTTCAGGTGCGTTTACTTCCACCACGACATTATCGACTCGTTGTAATCCACGCGGCAATTTATTCCCACGGCGGCCCCGCTCACCCGTGTAATGTTCAAGATCGTTAGGTTTTAAGGTTAACTTACGTTTACCCGCAAACAAGGTGACATAGGCGCCTTGCGGCACGATCACCATTTGGCTTACAAACTCTTCTCGGCTAACCACGCGCGCACTTGGAATACCGATGATCTTATTGCCTTTACCTTTACTTAACTGAGGTAAACTGGCCACCGGAAACACCAACATCCGACCTTCGTTTGTGATAGACAAGCACAGATCAGTGGCTAAATCTGTCACTGGGCTTGGCACCATCACCTTAGCGCCATCTGGCACCTTCAGCAGTGCTTTACCATTTTTATTGCGGCTGACCATATCACTAAACTGGCCTATAAAACCATAGCCAGCATCAGAGCAAATTAAGTAATGCGCATCGTCGTTAGCCATTAAGGTACTGACAAAGTGGGCTCCAGGGCTTAGGTTAAAGCGCCCCGTTAGCGGCTCACCTTGCGAGCGCGCTGATGGCAAGGTATGCGGCTCTAGAGCAAACGCACGACCTTCGCTATCCAAGAACACACAAGGCTGATTACTGCGACCTTTGGCATCGGCCAAATGACAATCACCCGATTTATAACTTAAGCCTTGAGTATCGACATCATGGCCCTTGGCACAGCGTACCCAGCCTTTTTCGGATAACACTACGGTCACCGCTTCACTTGGCATTAGCTCTTTTTCAGACAGCGCTCTGGCTTCTTCGCGCTCAATAATTGGCGAGCGGCGATCATCGCCATAAGTTTTAGCGTCGGCTTGCAGCTCTTTTTTGATCAAGGTCGACATGCGTCGCTCAGAGCCAAGGGTCAGCTCTAGTTTTTCTCTTTCTTGGTTTAGCTCATCTTGCTCGCCACGAATTTTGATTTCTTCTAACTTAGCCAATTGGCGAAGTTTAATTTCTAAAATGGCTTCGGCTTGCAACTGTGAAAGATTAAAGCGGCGCATCAATTCGACTTTAGGATCATCAAAGTTACGAATGATCTCTATCACTTCATCAATGTTTAGATAGGCAATCAGTAAACCATCTAATATGTGTAATCGCGCTAATATTTTATCAAGGCGATATTGCAAGCGACGACGAACTACCTCGCGGCGATAGCTCAGCCACTCGGTTAAGATTTGTCTCAAGCCTTTCACTTGCGGGCGGTTGTCTAACCCCAGCATGTTTAGGTTGATGCGATAATTCTTTTCCAGATCCGTGGAGGCAAACAAGTGCTGCATCAGTTGCTCAACATCCACTCGATTAGAGCGCGGCACAATGACTAAACGGGTTGGGTTTTCATGATCCGATTCATCACGTAAATCGGCCACCATAGGCAATTTCTTCGCCTGCATTTGCGCCGCAATTTGCTCTAACACCTTGCCGCCAGAGCATTGATGAGGCAGCGCGCTGATTACGATTTCGCCTTGCTCGTAACTGTACACAGCGCGCATTTTTACACTGCCGCGACCGGTTTCATAAATCTTTTTGATTTCACGGCTTGGGGTAATAATTTCGGCTTCGGTAGGATAATCTGGCCCTTTAACAAACGCCATCAGCTCATCTAAATCGGCTTTGGGATTTTCCAACAGCAAACAACAAGCTTGTGTCACTTCGCGCACATTATGTGGCGGAATGTCGGTCGCCATGCCCACCGCAATACCGGTAATGCCGTTGAGCATAATATGCGGTAAACGCGCTGGTAACACTTTGGGCTCTTTCATGGTGCCATCAAAGTTAGGCAGCCAGTCGCAGGTTCCTGCACCAAGTTCAGATAATAGTACTTCCGCAAACTTAGACAGTTTCGCTTCGGTATAACGCATCGCCGCAAAGGATTTAGGATCATCGGGTGCACCCCAGTTACCTTGCCCATCAACCAATGGATAGCGATAAGAAAACGGCTGCGCCATCAATACCATGGCTTCATAACAGGCACTATCACCATGGGGGTGATACTTACCTAATACGTCACCTACCGTACGCGCCGATTTTTTATACTTGGCCGAGGCCGATAAACCTAGCTCACTCATTGCATAGATGATGCGGCGCTGCACCGGCTTAAGGCCATCGCCTATATGAGGTAAAGCGCGATCCATAATGACGTACATGGAATAGTTGAGATAGGCTTGTTCGGTAAACTGCCGCAGCGGCAGTTGCTCGACGCCATCTAGACTCATGTCAACGGCATCTGTCATATTGTATTCCTTAGATAATATCTACAGCGAGAAGCAGATGGTGTTAGTTGACTTGCTCAGGCCAAGCAAGCTCAGGAGGTACCGGCTTACCTATGTAATAGCCTTGGGAATAATCCACTCCAAATGACACCATCATGTCTTGAACTTCTTTATTTTCTACAAATTCGGCGACTGTTTTATGACCAAAATTATGGGCAATGTTAATCAGCGCTTTGATAAATACCTGATCATCAGGCCGCTTTGGGCAATCTTTCACAAAGGAGCCATCAATTTTGATGTAATCCAAAGGCAGTGATTTTAACGAATGAAACGAAGAATAACCAACACCAAAATCATCTAGCGCGATTTCACAACCCAATCCTTTCAATACATTAATGTGCTCAACCGCTTGCACCAGATTCGAAAGGGCAGCGGTTTCAGTAATTTCAAAAATAATTTGGCTACCGGCCACACCACGTCGCTCCATGGCATGTTTGATCTGGGTGATCACCGCATCATCACTGAATGATTTTGCCGAAAGGTTGATAGCTAAGCGCTGTGAAATACCCCGCTCTTGATTTTGAAGTAACTGATCTAACGCGGCATTAATCACCCACAAATCCAGTTGCGTGATATAACCGTTTTTCTCTGCCGCTAAAATAAGTTGATAAGGAGAGCGAAGCACACCTTCCTCATCACGAACCCGCAGCAATACTTCCCAATGGCGAATATCACCACGCTCATTATCGAATAAAGGCTGGAAATAAAGCGTTAATAGTTGCTCTTCAATAGCACGCTGTGCTTTGGCTAGCCAATACCAATCATTGTTAACCTTAGTGCCTACGTTTTCACTGTGGTAAATCGCTAAACGGTTCTTACCGAGATCTTTGGCCTGATACATCGCAATATCCGCCTTAGATAATAGCTCCGAGATATCCGTGCCATGCTCAGGGGACGCAACAATACCTATACTGGCGGAGGCTTTATGAATTTCCTTACGCCCAGCGACACAGACCTCACCAATCAATTGCAAGATCCGCTGCCCCACCACTTCGGCGGCGGCCAAATCAATGTCATTAAGAAAGACAGCAAATTCATCGCCGCTGACACGAGCAAGGAGCACATTGCTGGGTAGTAACCGCTCTAATGTAGTCGACACTTGCGTCAGCATGGTGTCACCGGCTTTATGGCCGCTGATATCGTTGACATACTTAAAATTATCTAAGTCCATAAACAGCAAGCAACCGTGTGCATTATTGCTTAACCGTTTGGCAATCTCGGTATTAAACATACGGCGGTTGGGCAGCTCAGTTAATGGATCGTGATTTACCAACCACTCCAGCTCATTGGCCCGTTGAGTTAATTGGGTTTCCAAGGTTTCTAATTGATGTGAAAGCGAAATACTGGCCTCACCCAAGGCATCCGACTCATCGGAAAACTGCTCTTGTTTGCCTTGCTCGGTCACGATATGACGAAAATCATGATGACGGGAGGTGGCTAAAAGTGGCAAGGATTGAATAACGGTCTTGATCCGTCTCAGCGGTTTACGCAATAAGAATAACAACAGGCCAATGGCAAGCACTAGCGCGCCTAAGCCATAAATAATGTTGTTATAAGTAGCGCTGCGCAGTAAGTTAGCTAACTCACTAATGTCATTCACAATCAATAAATAAGCTTGGCCTTGCAGATTGGTATTAGCCAATGCATAGCCACGTAATTCATAAGTTCGACCATTAATATCAAGATCACTTTGGCCGTGCAAAATGTTAGTCACATTCAGATAAGGCGAAAGTAAGTTGAAATCAAAATTGCGAATACGGCGACTGAAAACAAGCTTAAGCTCTTTGTTGGATTTTTCTTCTAGCAAAATTTGAAAGCTACGCACATCCGATTTCGCTATTGGCATCATGCGTTCATAAGGAAATACAAACACTAAACGTTCACCAAAGCCAAACTCGGTTTCGCTGCGCACCAATAAATTGCAAGAGTTGCGGCAATACACAAACCAATTTTCGCCTTGGTCGACTTGACGATCTGCAATCCAAGCACGCGTTTTGTTGTCTAGCTGCATTTCTGTCGAACTTGCACTGACCTGCCCTTCACTGTCGACGAGCAATAAAGCCGTTACTGGCAATGATTTTCGACCACTGACCTCTTTAACTATGTCCTTAAGCTCAACATTGTTAGCCAGTCTGACCGCCTTTAATCGATTGCTCGATTTTATTTGATTGGCAACCGAATCAACTCGGCTATACAACTCTTCGTAATAGCTTGAAATTTGATGTTGCTGGTAGCTAAATACAACGCGTCGCTCTAGCTGAAAAAAATTAGCTAGATTGGTTAAATTCAAATAGGTATAACCGGAAAAAATGAACAGTAAGAGTAGAAAAGTGACTCCCATTACTTTACTGCCCAAACCTAAGCTATAACTTTTTTTCAAAACTCATCCCTAATACAGAGCGTTGCATATCTGTGCTGTTTTTCGTTTTCAACCTAAGTCAAGACAAGTAAAAAGACGAACTTGCCAATCAAGTGGACTCACTGATCGGTTGTAACATGAACTTCAGTTTCTAGACTAAACAGTTGACCAAAAAACACCGAGGCGCATGCCACAAAGTTAAGAAAATTCTAGCTACATCAACCCGCTTTGCATAGCTACAAACTCACAGAATAAGACAGAATGACAAAGATATATTGAAATAATAGGAAAGAGTGGTTGGGATTTAAGCAGTTATCAGTAAAAGGAGTTACTTTATTCAGCAATAGCTAAGCAAGACAAAAAATGTAGAACATAAAGCGCCATTGAATGGCGCTTTATGGTGCTGACTAATCGGTAAAAATGGCGGCTGCCATATCACCCTTAGTTTCAAGCCAATCACGACGATCGGCAGAGCGCTTTTTGGCTAATAGCATATCCATCATCTGCATGGTTTGCTCGGCATCATCAACCGTCAGCTGCACTAGCCGACGAGTATTGGGATCCATGGTTGTTTCACGCAACTGCAACGGGTTCATTTCACCTAAGCCTTTAAAGCGTTGCACATTGACCTTGCCACGCTTTTTCTCCGCTTCGATGCGATCTAAAATACCGTTTTTCTCATCTTCATCGAGGGCGTAAAAAACCTCTTTACCAACATCAATTCGATACAAAGGCGGCATCGCCACATAAACATGCCCTGCGTCCACCAAAGCACGAAAATGGCGAACAAATAGCGCACAAAGTAAGGTTGCTATGTGTAAACCATCGGAGTCCGCATCCGCCAAAATACAAATTTTGCCATAACGCAAACCCGATAAATCGGCCGAATCAGGATCGAGTCCAATCGCAACAGAAATGTCGTGAACCTCTTGTGAAGCCAGTACTTGTCCCGCTTCCACTTCCCAAGTGTTAAGAATTTTACCTCGCAACGGCATGATAGCTTGAAAATCGCGATCGCGAGCTTGTTTGGCACTGCCGCCCGCCGAGTCACCTTCCACCAAAAACAATTCGCTGCGCATGGGATCTTGGTTTGAGCAATCGGTTAACTTACCGGGTAATGCGGGGCCTTGAGTGACTTTTTTACGCGCGACTTTTTTGCTTTGACGTAAACGGCGCTGCGCATTATTGATACAGACTTCGGCAAGTAGCTCTGCCACATCGGTGTTGCTGTTTAACCAAAGACTAAACGCATCTTTGACTACGCCAGAAACAAAAGCCGAGCATTGACGCGAAGACAAACGCTCTTTGGTTTGCCCTGCAAACTGCGGATCTTGCACCTTCACCGATAAGATATAGGCACAGCGGTCCCAAATATCATCAGCCGTCAGTTTTACTCCACGCGGTACCAAATTACGAAATTCACAAAACTCACGCATGGCTTCCAATAACCCTTGGCGTAAACCATTCACATGCGTGCCGCCTTGAGCGGTTGGGATCAAGTTAACATAGCTTTCGGTAATTAAGTCGCCCCCTTCAGGCAACCAACAAACCGCCCAATCTGCGGCTTCCGTGTTGGCAGAAAAGGCACCAATAAATGGAGTCTCAGGTAAGCTAGGCCACTCTTTAACCGCTTCGGTCAAGTAATCTGTTAAACCGTCTTGGTAACACCACTCATCTTCTTGCTTATTAACTTTATCTTTAAACTTAATGCTTAAGCCGGGGCATAACACCGCTTTGGCTTTGAGGTTATGGCGTAATCGTGAAGCTGAAAACTTACCTGAATCGAAGTAACTCGTGTCTGGCCAAAAATGCACTCGAGTACCTGTGTTACGTTTACCACAGGTGCCCGTCACGGTTAGCTCTTCCACTTTGTTGCCATTTTCAAACGCAATTTCATAGACCTGACCATCACGGCGAATAGCCACTTCAACCCGACGCGATAGCGCATTCACTACCGAAATACCTACGCCGTGTAAACCACCAGAAAACTGGTAGTTTTTGCCAGAGAATTTCCCCCCGGCATGCAACTTACAAAAAATCAATTCCACCCCAGAAATGCCTTCTTCGGGATGAATATCAACGGGCATACCACGACCATCATCAATCACTTCAAGCGAATGGTCTTCATGCAAAATGACGCTAATGCTGGAAGCATGTCCAGCAAGTGCTTCATCAACACTGTTATCGATAACTTCTTGGCCTAAATGGTTGGGACGCTGGGTATCGGTATACATGCCAGGGCGTCGGCGCACAGGCTCAAGTCCATTTAAAACTTCAATGGCATCGGAGTTGTATTGGTTTGTCATTAATGTTCCGTTATAACTCTAAAAAACGTAGGATGTGACCAAGATAGCGCTCAAAGCCAATAAATGAATGATCTCCGCCTTGCTCAAGGGTGATCTTGCTGAGCTGATGTTTATCTAATGCTTGTTGATAATCAAGCACCTCATCTCCTGTTTGCAGCATCACCCATAGCCGCTCTGGTGCGGTGATGGGCTCAACCTCTAATGACTTCAAATCAGCCATATGAGCTGACGTTAATGTATAGTGCTCATTGGTAAAGGGATGAATATTCTCACCTAGATAGTCTGTGAGCAAGTCATAAGGGCGCACGGCTGGATTAACCAACACCGCATTACCACCAAACTCGTGGCTTGCTTTCGTCACTAAGTAGCCCCCAAGAGAGCTGCCTACAAAACCAATTTTATGTTCTGGATAGCGCGCGACGATGGATTCTATTAACTGCCATGCTGCCATCGGAAAACAAGGCATCTGGGGGCATTCAAAAATAATATCAGGGCGCTGCTCGCTAATATATTGTTTCATTTGCTGCGCCTTTAAAGACGAAGGCGAGCTTTGGAAACCGTGGATATAAATTAATACTGGGGCCAACATCAATACCCCGTTGCCTTAGCATCACCGGCAAAACTGCCATCGGCTAAGCGATAAACTTTAGTGTCTATCTCACCATTAGGTAATAAGGCAAGATAACGCCAACCGGGGCCCAATTCATCTAAGGTAAAATCATCACAATGAGGCTTAAATTGAATACAAGTCGAAGGCGTTGCTAGCAATCTGAGTTGTTCGAATTGCTGATCCAGCTGTTGATGAATATGACCACACAGCAGCGCTTTCACTTGGGGATACTGTTTAAGTAAAACAAATAATTCATCCGCATTTTTTAAACCATGCTGATCTAACCACTTACAGCCCGCAGGTTGCACATGATGATGTAGTAATACCAACGCATGCTTATCAGGGTATTCATCTAAGGCCGATTGTAACTGACCGAGTTGCTCTTCACTCAAGCGGCCATGAGGCACACCGAGTACTTGCGTATCTAGCAAAATCACTTGCCAATACTCAGAGACCAATTGCTTGGCACCAGAAATGCCCGCACTGGCAAACTCAGTCAACATCGCAGGTTGAAAATCATGATTTCCGGGTAGCCAAAAGCAAGGCTGACCAAGCTGGTTAATATGCTGCGCAAATAAGCTATAAGATTCAGGAGTGTGATCCTGAGAAATATCGCCCGTGGCTAAAACCCCTTGAATAGGATGAGCTTGCTCGAGCACCTTTGCCATTACAGCCAAAAAACTATCACGCGTGTTCACGCCTAGCAATTCCCCATCGGGTTTCGCAAACAAGTGTGTATCGGTAATTTGTAAAAAAGTTAACACACCTTCGGCATCAACATCTAACTGCGTTTTAATTTGAGTCATTTGCTTTGAATATTTGTTGTCGGCAATAGCCATGTTCAATACAAAATTTCAGCCAATCTGCCAAAAACAGATTCACCTGAAGTTTTTCATCCTTGTGGTGCATTTTATCATTGGGATAATCATATTTCGGCTGCAAATGAAAAATATGCTGGCTAGCACACACTTCCGCCAGTCTCGCGTCGTGATATAAGCGGACACGGATCACAGGCCTCATGAATTCCGGCTGGCTGTCACACATTTGTTGCACCTTTAACAAACTGGTGTAGCGACTTTGCTCGAGCACATCAATTTGATAATCAATGTTCTGCCCTGCAGAAAAGCGATAAACCTGCTGCGCGAAAAACTGACTCGGCAACAGTTTTAACAATTGCATGTAGTTGGTTTCACACAAGCGCATAAAGCGAGGTAAATCCGGTGCATACTTTTTAGTCACCACAGCCACTCTTTACCCCCATAATGCTTTCACTTTCGCTAAGTTTAAGGCTAACCATTGCAGCGCAATAACCGTTGCCGCATTATTTATTTCACCTTGTTCTAACAGCGCCATGGCCTGCTCTCGGGAAATAACTTGCACCCGAATGTCTTCACCTTCATCAGCCAAACCATGAATACCACTTGCTTGGCTCGCATCGACTTCAGCTAAAAACAGATCCAGCTTTTCGGTCGAACCACCCGGGCTGGCTAAATAGCTGAGCATGGGCATCATTCGTCCCAGCGTAACGCCGGCTTCTTCCACCGCTTCACGCCTAACCACTTGCTCTGCTTCTTCGCCGGGTTCAATAATTCCTGCCACCATTTCTAACAACCAAGGATGTTCACTGGTTGCCATGGCACCAAAACGAAACTGCTCCACTAGCACTAGTTCGTCTCGCGTTAAGTCAAATAATAACACGGCAGCAGCGTGGCCGCGCTCAAAAACTTCTCGTTCTATTTCACCGCTCCAGCCACCAGCAAATAACCTGTGTTTAAAACGATAAGCATTCGCTTGAAAAAAGCCTTGATATAAACTTTTTTTGCCTATGACCTCAACATCACTACGATTAAACATTATTTTTTTCAGATTATTTTCACTCATGATTTTCTTAATCCCGAAAAGCTTGATATTGTTAACAATAAAATCTCTATCGAATACTCTTAGTAGTACGTAATCTTAATGCTAAAATGCGGCATTAATAAAACCTTAACCCATAGATACGACTACGCATAGCTGTTTAATAATCTCAGATATAAATAGGAATAGTTGAAATGAAACGAACTTTGCTCAGTGTGGCTACTTTAATCGGCTTAACAAGCCTGAGTAGCTTAGCCCTTGCCGATGACCTACAACAAATTTATGAGCAAGCTAAAACAAAAGATCCGCTCATTCTTCAAGCCCTGGCCAATCGCGATGCCGCATTTGAAAAAATTACTGAAAGCCGCGCCAGTTTATTACCTCAAATTGGCCTTGCTCTAAACGCGCAATATACCAAAACCAACAAAGACGACGCGGGTACCAAAAGTGATCTAGGCGGCCAAGTACAATTAAGTCAGGCGCTATACCGTCAAGACTATTGGACTAACTTATCACTGACAGAAAAAGCCGCCACTCAAGCTGACACCATTTATGCCGATCAAGCGCAGCAACTCATTTTGCGTACCGCTCAAGCTTACTTTAATGTACTTAGAGCTAAAGATGCCTTATCAACGGTAGAAGCTAACAAACGCGCCGTGGCTCGTCAGTTAGAGCAAACCAAGCAACGCTTTGAAGTGGGTTTAACAGCCATCACCGATGTTCATGAAGCCCAAGCCGAACACGATAGAACCTTAGCCAATGAAATCCAAGCTCGTAATACGCTGACTAACAGCTACGAAACACTACGTGAACTTACTGGCGTGGAGGTTCGCGAAATTGATGAGCTAAATATCGAGCGATTCGACCCAATTCAACCCGATGGCCGTTCAAATATGTGGTTGGACAAGGCAGAAAATCAAAACTTACAATTGCACACCCAGCGTATTGCTAAAGACATAGCTAAAACTCAAATTGACTTAGCAGAAACTGGTCACCTACCACAAATTGAATTTGTGGCGGGTGCGGGTGTGAACAACGCAAACTACAAAAATAGCTTTAACCCAAGTGATGGTACATTTAGCAATGGTACCGTTGGGGTTAATTTGAGCATGCCACTTTACACCGGTGGTGCAATTGACTCTAGAGTTAAGCAAGCTCAGTTTAGCTATGTCGCAGCCAGTGAAGAGTTGGAGCGAATTTACCGCAACATCCAAACCGAGATCCGCAGTAACTATAACAACGTAGGCGCGTCGATTAGTACCATTCAAGCTTACGAGCAAACCGTGGTTTCTTCTGAAAGTGCGCTAAAAGCAACCGAAGCAGGCTTTGAGGTAGGTACACGTACCATAGTAGACGTACTGGATGCGACCCGTCAGCTGTATCAATCAAAAGATCAACTGTCTAACGCTCGTTACGACTACATCTTAAGTATGCTTAACCTAAAATATGCTGCCGGTGATTTATCTGAAGCAGATATCGTCAGCATTAATGCCGGCTTAACGCCTCCAAGTTCAGCGCAACAATAAGCTAACTCGACCGCGAAAAAAACCCACCTAGTGTGGGTTTTTTATTATCTGAAGTAGCCCAAATGAATCGGCAGTGGCTGTTAGCTTCGCTCGTTTCGGATGGTTTTAATAATTTCAGTGGTGGAGCAACCGTCTTCAAACTGCAGCACTTTTACCTCGCCACCATTGGCTAACACTTCTGCACCACCCGCTATTTGCTCAACGGTATAATCACCACCTTTGACCAAAATATCTGGCAAAATATCGGCAATTAACTGCTGTGGCGTATCTTCACTAAATGGCACCACCCAATCGACTGCACCTAGCCCAGCCAGTACCGCCATCCTGCGCTCTACCGAATTCACCGGACGCCCCTCGCCTTTTAATGCGCGTACCGAGGCATCGGTATTCACTGCCACAATCAAACGATGACCTAACTCTCTAGCACTGTTTAAATATGAGACATGGCCCGCATGTAAAATATCAAAGCAGCCGTTCGTCATTACAACCGTTTCACCGCGACTTTTGGCCGCCGCTACCGCTAATTTCAACGCCGCAGGACCGACCACACCAAATCCAAGCTCTTGTTGGCTATGTACGGCATTGGCAAGTTCAACTAAGCTCACGGTTGATGTACCTAACTTACCAACAACCACACCCGCAGCAGCATTAGCTAAGGTACAAGAGGTTGCTAAATCCGCTCCCGCAGACAACGCAGCCGCTAATACAGAAACGACCGTATCGCCCGCTCCCGTAACATCAAACACTTCTTTTGCTTTCGCGGGTAAATGTAAGGTGGTCTTGTCAGCTTGTACCAGCGTCATGCCATGCTCACTACGCGTGATTAGTAATGCTGCAAGATCATATTTAGTAAGCATTTCAAGCGCTTTTTCAATAATTTGCTCTTCGCTGTGACAAGGCCCCGCTACCGCTTCAAATTCACCGAAGTTAGGAGTCAATAAGTCAGCGCCGCGGTATTTTTCAAAATCATTCCCTTTCGGGTCGATCAAGATTTTCATGCCTTGGCTTTTAGCAAGGGCAATCATTTGCGCGACATCCGTTAGTGCCCCCTTAGCATAATCTGAAAACACCACCACGGGTGCATAATCCATATTAGCCGCTACCCGCTCAACTAATGCCTGACTGTCATCGGCTAAAAATGACTCTTCAAAATCTAATCGGATCAGCTGCTGATGGCGGCTTAATACCCTAAGCTTTGTGATGGTTGGTCGCTCAGCTTGACGCGCGAAATCCGTTGCTATGTGCATACTGGCTAACTGTTTAGCCAAAATATCAGCCGCTTCATCTTGGCCGGTTAAACCAATTAATTTTGCCTTGCCACCAAGAGCAGCCACGTTCAAAGCCACGTTTGCCGCGCCACCCGGACGGTCTTCAATTTGTTTAACCTTAACAATAGGCACAGGTGCTTCAGGCGAAACACGCTCAGTTGGGCCGTGCCAGTAGCGATCTAGCATCACATCGCCGACAACCAATACATTGGCATTATCAAAATCAGGAAGCGTAATTTTCATATCTAGTCTCATTGTGTTAGCTGGCCTCAGTGTAACATAGGCAAGACAGGAACTTGCACTCGATACTCGCTAGCTTGTTCGCATTTTCTATGCCTTATCATATTTGCAAGCCAACCGGCGCTCTGAAACAGGCAGCTTCAAGTTGATTGGGTATATAACCAAAAATTAGTTAAACTGCTGCCTAAGTTACCAATTATAAAGAATGAATATGAGCCAACCGCAACTGACTTCGCAATTTGCCCACCCTAAATACTGGGGCGTATGGCTAGGCATTGCCGCCATGTTTCTAATCTCACTACTCCCCTATCGTCTTCAACTTTGGCTAGGCAAGCAGTTAGGCCGGCTTGCCATGAAACTGATGAAATCAAGATACAAGGTAGCTAAACGCAACCTTGAGCTTTGTTTTCCAGATATGCCTGAGCAAGAGCGTAATGCGCTGTTAGTAAAAAACTTTGAAAACACAGGTATCGCGTTATTTGAGATTTGCATGGCTTGGTTTTGGCCCGATTGGCGCGTGCGTCGTCACTTTGTGGTGGAAGGGCAAGAGCATTTATTCTCAGCCCTAAATAGCGGCAAAGGAGTCATTTTGATTGGCGCTCATTTTTTAACGTTAGAGATGAATGGTCGCATTGGCGGCATGGTGCATCCCGGTATCGGCATTTACCGTAAACATAATAATCCCTTGCAAGATTACTGGTTTTACTGGGGCCGTACCCGAGCGTTGAAAAACTTGCTGGATCGCAGTGACTTTCGCGGCATGGTTCGAGCGCTGCGCCAAGGCGAAGTTATTTGGTATGCCCCCGATCATGACTACGGCCGACGCCGCTGCGCCTTTGTGCCCTTTTTTGCCGTAGAAAAGGCGGCCACAGTGACAGGCACCGCAAGCCTAGCTAAAACCAAAGATACCGTGGTGATCCCCTCATTTGCTCAGCGCTTAAGTCATGGCCAAGGCTACAAAATGATTTTTAAAGCGCCGCTAGAAAACTACCCTACAGGTGATGACATTGCCGATGCCGCTACCATTAATCAACAAATAGAGAAAATGGTATTAACCGCCCCTGAGCAATATATGTGGCTACATCGACGCTTTAAAACCCGACCCGAAGGCGAGCCTTCCCTTTATAAAAAGTAACTATTTTCCAAATAGTTCTGTAATGTTAACCACCTTCATCGAAGGTGGTTAAGTTAGTTTAACCTCAATTCTGGTTAATGGAGCCAGTCAATAAATATCGTATGAATAAGTAGCAAAACTTCGTTTTCAGGGATGAAAACGCAGCGCGTATAGGGACATATTCACCGCGTTTTTGCGGATTATTTATACCACATAGCTTATCCAAAGCTCAGGTTAGTTTACTCTGCGCTAGCGGGATAATGGCACGCCACTAAATTCTGCCATAGCTCAATCACTTTAGCTCTGTCTTCGGCGTAATTATCGGCCGACACTACGCGCGTTTGTTGATTCAGGGTTAACCGATGCGCCGCATCACGAATATGGCAATAGCTTTCTGATAACAGCTGACCTTGCTCTGGGGTCAACAAGCCTTGTTCAACACAGGTTTCAAATATGCGGATATTATCCGACCAACGCGCCATAGCTGGCATCGCATGGGTATTAGCTAACACCAAAAACTGCGCCATAAACTCGATGTCGACCATACCACCAGGCGACTGTTTCAGGTCAAACTGGCTCTCGTCAGCACGCAATAAGTGAGCGCGCATTTTATGCCGCATATCGACTACTTCTTTCGCCAAGGTATTGATGTCACGTTGTTTCGCTAAAATCCCTAAGCGAGTTTGAGTGAATGCGGCAACGATGGCTTCATCACCGTAAACGCAGCGAGCTCGCACCAAAGATTGATGCTCCCACGTCCAAGCCTCTTGCTCTAAATATTGCTGATACGCCGCCATTGAGCTAACCAGTAAACCCGAATCCCCTTGCGGACGCAGGCGCATGTCCACTTCATACAAGATGCCCGATGAGGTTCGAGTGCTAAACAAATGCAAAATGCGTTGCCCGAGACGTAGATAAAACTGTTTATTATCAATTTCTTTAGGGCCACTGGTATAACCAGACACCTCGGTGTCGTGTAAGAACACCACATCCAGATCTGAGCCATAGCCAAGCTCAATACCACCTAGCTTGCCATAACCGATGACCGCGAAGCCGCGTCGATCAGCGCCTTGAATATTGGAAGGCTCACCATATTTTTCAATCATTTGCTGCCATGCAATATTCACCACGTATTCCATAATCGCCTCGGCCAGATAAGTGAGATGATCACTCACCTTCATCAAGGGCAAGGCGCCAGCAATGTCGGCCGCTGAAATACGTAAACGTTGGATCTGCTTATATTGACGCAAGCCCTCCATTTGCTGCTCCATGTCTTCTTCGGGAATGCGCAGCATGTATTGGCGTAAATCGCTCTTGTATTGCTCAAATGGCGTTGGATTGTAAAGATGTTGTGGATCGAGTAGCTCATCCAGCAAGATAGGGTGACGCGCTAACTGCGCGGCAATCCGGGCACTGGCGTCACACAAACGTACCAGCTGTTTTAAGGCTCCGTGGTTTTCATTGAGTAGCTCAAGATAAGCGGTGCGAGTCATGATCCTCGTTAATAGTTCCACCAAGCGCTCAATCAAGGTGACTGGTGAGTCTTTAGACAGCGCTTTACAGGTCAGCAGTGGCATTAACTTTTTCAGATTTTCTCGCCCCCTCGGCCCCACCGCACGGCGCTGTGTTTCTTTTTTAAAGTCCACCACGATGCGATAAAACTTAACGGCTTCCTCTTCGGCGAGTTCAAATTTAGCTAACACAGCTAGGGCTTCATCTTGCTCTAAATCATGTAGCCAAAGCTCGGTGATATCACTGTCTAGATCATCGTCTTGCTGTTCACTTTCGCCTACAACCCAATCAAACTCTTGATTAACTTGCGCCATCACATCATTAAGCTGGTGATAAAAACTGTCCCAATCAGCAAAACCTAATGCCGATATAAGACGCTGTTTATCAAGTTCATTGTCGGGCAAGGTTTGGGTTTGTTTGTCATCGATTTGCTGCAACACGTTTTCGGTGCGACGCAAAAAATGATAGCTATCGAGCAAGGTATTGACTCTATCCTCAGGCATCACATCCAGTTCAATCAGCGCCTGTAAGGTTTGACGTAAGCCTTTTTGTTGCAACAAAGGCTCGCGGCCACCTCGGATCAGCTGAAAGGCTTGGGCGACAAACTCAATTTCACGGATCCCGCCAGCTCCCAATTTGATATTGTCTTTTAAGCCTTTACGGCGCACCTCGGCGCTGATCATGGCTTTCATCTGGCGTAAAGACTGGATCGCACTAAAGTCGATATAGCGGCGAAATACAAACGGGCGTAGCATGGTTTCTAGCTCGTCTTTATAAGGACTAGTCGGCCCAAGTACACGGGCCTTGACCATGGCATAGCGCTCCCAATCACGACCTTGGGTTTGATAATAATCTTCAAACGCAGCAAAGCTCATCACCAACGGACCAGACTCGCCAAACGGACGTAGCCGCATATCAACACGAAACACAAATCCATCAACCGTCGGTTGATTTAACGCGGCAATCACCCGCTGTCCAAGTCGAATAAAAAATTGCTGGTTAGATAATTCTCTGCGACCGCCATGGGTTTCACCGTTTTCAGGAAAGGTAAAAATAAGGTCGATGTCAGATGAGAAATTCAGCTCCTTACCACCCAGTTTGCCCATCGCCAAGATATAAAAAGGCTGGGCAACGCCCTCTTCGCTGCGCGGCTCACCTAACTCTTGGCATTGTTTGGCATATAACCACTGGCTGCTTTGACTAATCAGTTCATCGGCAAGACAAGAGGTATGGGCTAAACTTTCACTCAGATCGGCCTTACCCAATAATTCACGCCACGCAATAATCAGCATGTGTTTGCGGCGAAATTGGCGCAACAGCTTTTGTAACTTGGTTTCATCATGACATTCGGCCAAGCAGTCGCTTAGCTCAGCTTTAATCTGTTCGCAGCGACTGGGTTGCTCAAACAAGCCTTGTTCGAAGCAAATATTCACCAACTCCGGCTGCTTATACAAGCTGTTGGCAATAAAATCACTTAATCCAAAAGCACGCCTTAAATCACTTTGTTGCTCCAAGCTCAGGGAGTCTAACTCAATAAGCTCAGCTAAGCGGGTTAAATGATGGTCGGCTGCGGCGGTTAAATGATCCATAGATTTGTTCTCTAATTGCGGTTGTTTACTGGGTTATATACCCAAGACACTTCAAGATGCAGGATTCAGAGTCGCTCATTCTGTTCAGTTTGAGGCCAAAAGACGAAGGAATGGCATTCCCTTTCGAGGCTTTTTAACGACAAAATGGACATAATGAGCGGCTCCCAAAGGGCGAGTTTTGTAGGCTGTTATGCTTTGTTGCTGATTTTCAACGTAGAATGACTATGTCTCAAATCAGCGTCGCGCCTAACAGCCTACAAATTCTCGCTGAACAAACATCTTGAAGTAACTTGGGTATAACTGTACCAAGTTACGGCCATATCACCAGTGGAATGTGTTCAATATTGCTCACTAATTTGCAACAAAATCAATAAAATTGACACAGCGCATTAGATATCTTAGCTTGACACCACAAATGATGATTAATTGATTTGAATAAAATATCACCGCGAGGCTTGACATATTATGTCTGGCACTCTAAAGTTAGTTTCGTTAGACATATTATGTCACAAGGGAGACGTATGAATATTCACAAAATAGCCACCTATTTAAATGGATTAACAGATCAATCGGATACAGGGTTAATTTTTGACTGCGTGCCGATTGCGGGTGAAGTTGATGTGTTACGAATCGACATTCAAGGCCGTGAAGAAATTCCGGTGTTCGTGTCGGTAACAGGCGACCAAATTCTTTGTATTTCCTACTTATGGGGCGAAGACGAGGTCATCGAAGGCAAAAAAGCCGAAATGATGGAAGCTATGCTTGAAATGAATATTCCAATGCCGCTCTCCTCATTTGCACGTATTGAACAAAAATACGTTATCTTTGGCGCACTTTCTGAGCATTCAACCCTTGCTGATATCGAGCACGAGGTAAGTGTACTAAGTGATAACAGTTTAGAAGTCATTGCGGAAATGGCTGACTACCTCAAATAAACACTTTAAGGAGTGACCTATGAGTATTTTAAAGAAAATTATTACTGCTGTTCGTGGTGGTGCACGTGAGGTGGGTGAAGGTATCGTTGATGCAAACTCGACTCGTATCTTTGAGCAAGAAATTCGCGATGCTGAAAACCACTTAACCAAAGCCAAGCGCGATTTGACCGAAGTGATGGCGAAACAAATGCAAGCCGGACGTGAACTCGAGCGCGTTAAAGCGGAAATCACCGAGCATGAAGGTTATGTGACGCAAGCATTAGCGCAAAACAACGAGCCACTGGCGCTTGAAGTAGCAGAAAAAATTGCCCAACTTGAAGTTGAGTTGCAAGAGCAAACGACGTCTCACGCAACCTTTGAGAAAGCAGCATCTCGCTTGAAAGATTTAATCAAGAAAAGTGAGCGTCAATTGGCCGATTATCAGCGTCAATTAAGCATGGTGAAAACCACTGACAGCGTACAAAAAGCAACAGCGGCGATCACAGACAGCTTTACCTCGAGTAACTCAAGCTTACTGAGTGCCAAAGAGTCACTTGAGCGGATTAAGCAAAAGCAAGCTATGTTTGATGACAAGCTTACCGCAGCTGAGCAGCTACAAGCCGAGTCAGGTGACCAGTCACTAAAAGACAAGCTTAAGCAAGCTGGAATCGGTCAGCAGCAAAACAGCGCGAGCGCTGTGTTAGAGCGACTAAAAAATAAATCGTAAACTAACCCTGCTGTTACCCAAACACAATCAGGCGGCTTATGTCGCCTGCTTTTGTTTTTCATCACTTGTAAACTTTTGGGATTCCTATGCGCTTTTTAAAACAACTGTTTGCCAAACCCGCCGACAAAATTGGCCGTGAATTAAGCCAGCCTTACCAGCTTCAGCAAGGCGACTTACTTAAAATGAGCGATAGTTTTGGCTTAGCCGAGTCATTTCGTAATCAGCAATTAGAAGTCGTGGATATTCACACCCAAGAATTTCAATATCGTCAGCAAACCCAATTAGTGTGCCAAGGCTCTCAGCGCGAACCTGTGTATATTTTGCTCGATGAGCGCAACAAGCAAAAAATCAAACTCAGTGTGTTACTGCGCCGAGCCGATGTGGAGAGCTTGTTCGATATGGATGCTTTTGCTGAAATATTTGAAGCGCCGGGCAAAGCCAAGCTCATCCCGATTAACCAAACCACAAAATGGCAGCCATTACTGGCGAATAATTATCTGCAGCAAGACTATGCCACTGTGGGATATTTGCATCATCAGGACTACCGCGGCACTCAGCCCCCCGCCTATACCGATCAGCAACACGGCAGGCAATTTGAGTATTTTTCGCTGTTCGGCGAACAAGAACAGCGCTGGATTGAGATTTATGTATTTGAAAATGGCGACACAGACATATATCTTTCAATAGAAAAACCGATTAGCGATATTTCCGAGCTTTGGCCGAAAGACTAATACTATGACAACAGACAGAAAACTCCCCGAAAAATGGGCAAAATCCGCTAAGGCCGCCAAGGCGGTGCAAGTGGCTTTTGATATGGATGAAAAAGTCCAGTACAGCATCCGCAAAAAAGCCTTAGATGAGGGTATTAGCCCTTCAGATCAGATCCGTCTTATTCTGGAACTACCGGTCACTCGCAAACCAAAACGCCCGCGTTTAACCGTGTCGCTGAGCCCTGAGGATTACCAACAATTGGCGACACGTTATGGCTTAGATCCCGAGCAGCAATTAGAAATTAAACGCCGAGTAATGGAAGAGCTGGCCACGTTTTCCAACCAATAACACCAGAAACGCGAGATGAGCAAGCAACCTGAGTTAAGCCTTGATGCCCTTTTAAGCGAGTTAAAGCAGCATATAGAGCCAGAAAAAGCGGCGTTTTTCCCCCAGTTTTTTCAGGCTTTTGCTGGCGGCTATGGCGAAGGTGACCAATTTTGGGGGATCCGCGTGCCTCCAGTGCGCCAGTTAGCCAAAAAATATCGCATGTTAGCGATGGCCGATATCCAAACGCTGCTCACCTCCGTTATCCATGAGCATCGCCTGCTTGCCTTATTTATCTTACGATTACAATTTGAAAAAGCCGATTTGCCAAAGCGCCAAGAGATTATCAATTTCTATTTACAACACCTAGACCAAGTCAATAACTGGGATCTGGTGGACAGCTCGGCGCATTACTTACTCGGCAATTGGCTGCTTGATAAAAACACCGATGTGCTGTGGCAACTGGCTAATAGCAACAAGCTGTGGTCGCAGCGCGTTGCTATTATGGCGAGCTTTGCGTTTATTCAACAAGGTCACTTTCAACTTACGCTAGATTTAGCCAAACACTTATTACAACACCCGCATGACTTGATCCATAAAGCCATAGGCTGGATGCTGCGAGAAATCGGTAAACGCGATCGACAAGTCGAACTCGAATTTCTCGACCAACATTACCCCGATATGCCCCGTACCATGCTAAGGTACGCGATAGAAAAATTTGAACCCGAGCTTAGACTCGCTTATTTGCACGGTACACGTTAAACGGGGGCTTAGTATAAAACCGATGAAAACCAGCAACGCAAAATGAATACATTTTCTATTTATGCGAATAGCGCTGCATAGGATAAGCCAACAAGCTAAGCTCTATCTGATCGCCTTCCCGCTCGCTAACCACCTAGTAACCCTTCCGTTTGTGCTGTTATCTGTCAACCTAGATCACACTAAACAGAAAAAAATCGCACCAAGACTCACTTAAAAGACCCACTATTAAATCTTTGCCAACCAAGTCCCAGCCAATTTCACAACCCTCAGAATCAAAGAAAGAATAGCATTAACATCAGCTCTTTAGATTCATTTCAATCAACACAGCCAGCATCCAATACCCCACCCGATTGAGTAACCAAGCAGCTTTGATCACGATCATCTAACCTTAGAGTTGATGGAATAAGATTTGTAATTTGCCCCCGCAATTTTGTAAATTGACCTGCTAGGGAATGAACAAACCAAACAATCACCCTTTAAAAACAAACACAACTAGATATTTATTCACTTTTACTGCGTACTTACGGTATTTTCAAAACCATTAATAAAAAGCTAGAAAGTGATATAACACATGGAGAGCATCATGATACGGAAACCATCTTTAATTGCATTAGCCGTCCTCGCCGCGGGTTCAATCAGTGCTCAAGCATTTGCCGCCAATGTCCCTGCGGGAGTCGAGCTTGCAGCCGTTCAAGAGCTAGTTAAAGGCAATGGTGCCGAGGTGGCCACCTTAGATCCCCATAAAACGGAAGGGGTACCCGAGGCAAACGTATTACGTGACTTATTTGAAGGGCTAGTAACATCTGGGCCTAACGGTGAAACCTTACCAGGAGTGGCCTCTCACTGGGAAACAACAGATAACAAGGTTTACACCTTTCACCTTCGCAAAGATGCCAAATGGTCAAATGGTGATCCTGTGACCGCACACGATTTTGAATTCTCGTTTAAACGCGGCGTCGATCCCGCCACGGCATCGCCATACTCTTGGTATTTTGAAAAAGCCACCATCAAAAATGCCAAAGCGATTATTGCAGGCACTACTCCTGCCGCGGAGCTAGGCGTAAAAGCACAAGATGATCACACCTTAGTTGTTGAGCTAGAAAAGCCACTGCCCTACTTTGTTTCCATGCTCTATCACACCTCTACCTTGCCTGTGCACAAAGCCACAGTAGAAACCCAAGGTGATAAATGGACGCGTCCGGGTAATATGGTAAGCAACGGTGCATACCAATTAGACACATGGACTGTGAACGAGCGCATCGTGCTAAAGCGCAACCCACAATATTGGGATAACGCCAGCACAGTGATTAACAAGGTAAGCTACTTACCGCTACAATCACAAAATGCCGAGATGAATCGCTTCTTAGCCGATGAAATTCACATGACTTATGAAATGCCCATTGAGCACTTCAAGCGCCTACAAAAAGAGCACCCTGAGTCAATCAAGGTCACCGGTTACGTCGGTACCTATTACTACCAGTTCAACACCAAGCAAAAGCCATTTGATGATGTGCGCGTGCGTACCGCGTTGTCTTACACCATCAACCGTGAAGCCATCGCTAACTTTATTTTAGGCCAAGGCCAAACGCCTGCTTATTCGTTTACGCCTGAAATCGTGGATGGTTTTAAGCCTGCACCACAGGAATGGGCCGCATTAAGTCAAAAAGAGCGCGATGCAAAAGCAAAGGCGCTGCTAGCTGAAGCGGGCTTTAATAAAGACAACCCTCTGACCTTTGATTTGCTTTACAATACCAGTGAAAACCATAAAAAAGTCGCGATAGCCGTGGCTTCTATGTGGAAAAAAGGCCTAGGCGTTGAAGTTAAGCTAGAAAACCAAGAGTGGAAAACTTATCTAGATACCAGAAAACAAGGTAATTTTAGCGTAGCGCGTGCCGGTTGGATTGCCGACTACAATGAAGCTTCCTCCATGTTGAGCTTACTCGAAAGTGACAACGGTAATAACGACGGTAAATACAATAGCCCAGCTTATGATGAGCTGATGGCCAAGAGCCGTAAAACCACTGACGCCAACGAGCGCGCCAATTATTACCAACAAGCCGAAGCCATCTTAAGCCAAGACATGCCCGTGGCACCTATCTACCAATACGTATCAGCTCGCTTAGTGAAGCCCTATCTTGGCGGTTACCCAAATAACCCCCTTGATAATCTTTACACCAAAGATATGTACCTTATTAAACAATAATAAGTAAATCTGTACGTGACATAAAACCACTGCTGCCTAGCTGCAGTGGTTTTTTGGCGTAAGCATTGGAAGCTCATGTATGACCAAATTTATTCTTAAACGTTTGCTGGAAGCGATCCCTACCTTGTTGGTACTGATCACCGTTTCCTTTTTCTTGATGCGCTTTGCCCCGGGAAACCCCTTTTCAAGTGAGCGTTCACTTCCCCCTCAAGTTAAAGCCAATATCGAAGCCAAATACGGCTTTGATAAACCAGTCGTTGAACAATACTTCAACTACCTAAAAAACTTAGTCCAAGGCGATCTAGGGCCTTCGTTTAAGTATAAGGATTACAGTGTTAATGAACTCGTTGCCCAAGCACTGCCAGTATCAGCAAAAATTGGCGCAGCGGCCTTTATCTTAGCTGTGATCATAGGCGTGAGTTTAGGCACCCTCGCCGCCCTCAAGCAAAACTCTTGGGTTGATTACCTCGTCATGTCTGGCGCCATGGTGGGGGTGGTTATCCCCTCGTTTGTGCTCGCTCCGGTATTAGTGCTGATTTTTGCTATTGGCTTAAAATGGCTGCCCGCGGGTGGTTGGAACGGCGGTGCAGTACAGTTTATGGTGCTGCCGGTGATCGGTATGATGATGCATTATATTTCCTCTATCGCCCGTATTATGCGCGGCAGCATGATAGAAGTGATGAGCTCTAACTTTATCCGCACCGCTCGCGCTAAAGGCTTATCAACGGCTTATATCGTATCGCGCCATGCGCTGCGTCCCGCGATCTTACCTGTGGTGTCTTATCTGGGGCCAGCTTTTGTCGGTATTATTACCGGCTCTGTGGTGATAGAAACCATCTTTGGCTTACCCGGCATCGGCCAGTTATTTGTTAATGGCGCACTTAACCGTGATTATTCTATGGTGCTCGGCCTCACTATTTTAGTGGGCGCGCTCACCATTACCTTTAATGCCATTGTCGACATCCTTTACGCGGTGATCGACCCGAAAATTCGCTATTAGTCTGGAGTGAGTATGTTTGTTTCAAAAGAAAAAAGTCAGGCAATAGCAAATGCAGCAGAGAATTTGGAAATCGAAGGGCGCAGCCTGTGGCAAGATGCCCGTCGCCGTTTCTTTCGTAACAAGGCTGCGGTAGTAAGCTTAATCATTCTGACGCTGATTAGTTTATTGGTGATCATAGGCCCACATCTAAGTGAATATGCCTTTGATGATACCGATTGGTCGGCCATGCATGTGGGGCCAAGCATCGAAAGTGGCCATTACTTTGGCACCGATAGTTTAGGCCGCGACTTGTTTGTTCGCACCCTAATGGGTGGCCAAATTTCCTTGATGGTTGGCTTACTTGGCGCCATTGTGGCGATGTTGATTGGCACCCTTTATGGTGCAACATCTGGTTTTATTGGCGGGCGCGTGGATCAAGTAATGATGCGCGTGTTGGAAATTTTGTATTCCTTCCCCTTTATGTTTTTTGTGATTTTATTGGTGACCTTCTTTGGCCGTAATATCTTGCTGATATTTTTAGCCATCGGCGCGGTGTCTTGGCTGGATATGGCGCGTATTGTGCGCGGTCAAACCTTAAGCCTTAAGCGCAAAGAGTTTATTGAAGCGGCTCATGTTTGTGGCGTCAGCAAGTGGAAAATCATCACCCGCCATATCGTGCCAAACGTACTGGGCATCGTCGTGGTTTACGCCACGCTTTTGGTACCTAGTATGATCTTGTTTGAATCCTTTTTAAGCTTCTTAGGCTTAGGCGTACAAGAGCCAATGACCAGCTGGGGAGCCCTACTTAATGAAGGCTCTCAATCAATGGAAATTGCCCTTTGGCAGCTACTCTTCCCCGCTGGATTTATGGTGACCACCTTATTCTGCTTTAATTTTATTGGCGACGGTTTGCGTGACGCCTTAGACCCGAAAGACCGCTAAGGAGTCAGCATGAAATTACTCGAAGTCAACGATTTAGAAGTTAAATTTGCCACACCTGAAGGCCATGTTGTGGCGGTTAACAAGCTCAATTTCAGCCTAGATAAAGGCCAAACCTTAGGCATAGTAGGTGAGTCAGGCTCAGGTAAAAGCCAAACCGCCTTTGCCCTAATGGGCCTGCTGGCTAAAAATGGCCAAATTACAGGTAGCGCCAAATTTGAAGGGCAAGAAATACTCAACTTACCGGAACAGCAGCTCAATCACATTCGCGCCGAACAAATTGCCATGATCTTTCAAGATCCCATGACCTCCCTGAACCCTTACATGAAAGTGGGGGCACAGTTAATGGAGGTGCTGATCAAGCATAAAGGCATGAGCAAACAAGAGGCGTTTAACCACAGCGTACGCATGTTAGATGCGGTTAAAATGCCCGAAGCACATAAGCGTATGAGCATGTATCCTCATGAGTTTTCTGGTGGTATGCGCCAGCGCGTGATGATAGCCATGGCACTATTATGCCAGCCCAAACTATTGATTGCCGATGAGCCAACCACCGCATTAGACGTGACGGTGCAGGCGCAAATCATGGCGCTACTCAATGAACTTAAGGCTGACTTTGGTACCTCGATTATTATGATCACCCACGATTTAGGCGTGGTTGCTGGTATTTGTGATTCGGTATTAGTGATGTACGCCGGGCGCACCATGGAATACGGTCAAGTGCGTGATATTTTTTATCAGCCAACCCATCCCTATACCCAAGGTCTACTCAAAGCCATACCACGTCTGGATAGCCAAGATGCAACCTTGCCAACCATCGCAGGTAATCCACCTAATTTATTACGATTACCACCGGGTTGTCCGTTTCAAGAGCGCTGCGAATTTGTCGATGCGCAATGTCAGCAAACTGCACCAGACTTAACTGAGTTTGCCCCTGGTCGTTTGCGTGCTTGTTTTCATCCCTCTGTCAATGCTAATGCTGGGAGCGACTCATGACACAGCCAACATCTAAACCTATTCTTGAAATTCAAGATTTAAAAGTTCAGTTTGCGATCAAGCAAAAAGGCGGCTGGCCGTGGACACCTCCGGTACAACTTAAAGCGGTAGACGGCGTTTCCATCAAGCTTTACGAGGGCGAAACCTTGGGCGTGGTGGGCGAATCAGGCTGTGGTAAATCAACCTTTGCTCGCGCCATTATTGGCTTAGCGCCCTCTTGTGGCGGCAGCATAGTGTGGATGGGACAAGATCTCACCACCTTCAATGAGCAGGAGCTTCGTGAAGTTCGCCAAGACATCCAAATGATCTTTCAAGATCCACTGGCTTCGCTTAACCCGAGAATGACGGTGGGGGATATCATCGCCGAGCCGTTGCAAACCTTTTACCCCAAGTTAACTAAGCAGGAAGTAAAAGCAAAAGTAAAAGCCATGATGGATAAGGTGGGTTTGTTGCCTAATGTTATCAACCGCTATCCCCATGAGTTTTCTGGCGGTCAATGCCAACGCATTGGCATAGCAAGGGCGCTGATCTTAGAGCCAAAACTGGTGATATGTGATGAGCCGGTATCGGCGTTAGATGTGTCGATTCAGGCTCAAGTGGTGAATTTACTTAAATCCCTGCAACAAGAAATGGGGCTATCTTTGGTGTTTATTGCCCATGACTTATCCGTGGTGAAGCATATTTCCGATCGCGTACTGGTGATGTATTTGGGTAATGAAGTCGAGCTTGCTACCTCGGATGAATTGTTTAATAACCCGAAACATCCTTACACCCACGCCTTGATGTCAGCGGTGCCACTACCGGATCCCGACAAGGAGCGTGGTAAAACCATCGCCTTGTTGCCGGGGGATTTACCCTCTCCCATCAATCCGCCATCGGGCTGTGTGTTTCGTACTCGCTGTCCTCAGGCGCAGCCTCAGTGCAGTAAAACTAAGCCTAAACTAACTGGCAATGACAGCCATCAAGTAGCGTGTTTGTTGGTGGAGTAATAAGCGTTAAGCAGGTAGTCGCCCCAGTGATGGGGCGATTTTCATACGACTATCGCGCCATCACTGGCTCTTAGCGAGCCTAACTTATTGAGCAAGCAAGGTTTCTAGACATTGCTCCTTAATGCCATAGAAGGCTTTGATATCCGCAATTTGCTGCAATATGGCGGTGTTATCACGCGGCTGTTTGCGCTTTTGCGCTAAGATCATTTTGTTTTTACTGGTGTGCTCAAGAGAGATAAATTCAAATACTTGCGTGTCGTAACCATGGGCTTCAAGTAATAACGCACGCAGGCCATCGGTGACCATTTCCGCTTCTTGGCCCATATGAATACCGTGCTGTAATAATGGCGCTAGAGTTTGCGGGCTCTTCATTTGTGGACGAATTTGCTTATGGCAACACGGTGAGCACATGATGATTTCAGCGCCGGTGCGAATACCCATGTGCAACGCATAATCGGTAGCGATGTCACAGGCATGCAGCGCTATCATAATATTGATGCCCTGCGCCTTAAAATGCTGCACATCGCCTTGTTCAAACTTAATGCCACTTAACTCAAGCTTTTGCGCCGTTTGATTACATAAATCCACCAGCCCTTGGCGCAGTTCAACCCCAGTCACTTGCGTCGGCACTTGCAGTTTATCCATAAAGTAATCATGCACGGCGAAGGTTAAATACGCCTTGCCCGAGCCAAAATCGGCAATGTGGACTTCGCTGCGTTTGGCAAGCCCAGTGTTATCGATCGCCTTTGACAATACCTCAATAAACTTATTAATTTGTTTCCATTTGCGTGACATCGCCGGAATAATGTCACCCTTGGCATCGGTGATCCCTAATTCATGCAAATAAGGCCGAGTTTGCTCAACAAAGCGCTTCTTGGCGCGGTTATGGCTAGTAGGCTCAGCTTGCCAAGACTTTGCTTGACCTTTAGCGGCATTTTTATTGCGATATTTATTCAGTAGCACCTTGCCTTTTTTGCTCGTGCTAAGTTGAATTTCCCACTCGTCGCTTACCAAATGTGCACTTTGAAAATCATGGCCTAAGCCTTGCTGGCACAATGCAAGCGCTTCCTTGGCGGGCAGGTTTTTGGTGATGTGATTGGTTTGGTATTGATACAAACAGGAAATTAAAGCCTGCCCTTTAAGGGTCACAGGACGCAAGGTAATGCGATTAAGATCTGCTTCATTACCTTGGTACTTAGATAACACTAAACGTTGAAACTGGGGCTGGTCAATGACAGCCTGACACTCATTAATAAAGGTGGCAACTTGGTTTGACTCTGGGGCTGACATAAGGCTCTCTTAACTAAATAACTGAAGTGGCCAACAAGCCAAACGCTAATTGTCGCAGGCTTAACCAAATAAGCCGTCTATTCTAGCGCATCAGCCCCTGTTTGGTTAAGCCCCGATTAACTATCTGCGATTTCACAGCGCCCACGGCCGTTTTGCTTCGCTTGATAAAGCGCAGCATCAGCTCGTTGTAATAAGGATTTAATTGACAAATCAGAGCCAGATGAAGCAACTACGGCCCCCATGCTGAAGTTTAAAACCAGCTCATCGGGTAAGTGACGGGGTTTATGTTGCTGATACGCCAGTTGCAATTTTTTAAATAAGGGCTGAATTTCATCACATGTTGCCTTTGGCAACACTAACAGCCACTCTTCACCACCATAGCGGCCCACCCTTTCATTAACTCGTAAAGACTGGCTAACGATGTTTGCAAAGTGGATCAACACCTGATCCCCAACATCATGGCCATAATTGTCATTAACCTGCTTAAAGTGGTCTAGATCTATGATAGCCAATACCAAATTTCCTTGGCCCGTTGGTAACTCAGCTAAACGCTCTTGAGCAAATGCGATGATCCCGCGACGATTATCGACCTTGGTCAGGTCATCTTTATAGGCCAATGCCTTAAACCTTTGCTTATGGCCACGCTGAATACGGATCTGCCGAAAAGTCAGAGCCAAAAAAACCAGCATTAGCACCAAACTCAGGGCTAAAATCAACCGAGATTGGTTTTGTCTTGCCAGCTCGGACTCAGTCAATTCATTTTCTTTTTTTAGTAATTCATTACGCGACTTTTCAAAGCGCACATCATAAATCACTTCTAAACGCTGCAAGGATAACTGCTTTTTAATCTCAAAATCTTCATTAAGCTGGTCGATGTAAGCATAAAAAATGCGTGATGAAGCCTCATATAAACCTAATTCAGCATACACCTCACCCAAGGACAAACGCGGAAAGCGGCTATCATCCCCGCCCTGCGCCATCATCCACTCCACTTCACTGATATAAGCATTAGCAAAATCAGCTTGACCTTGTTTCGCGTAAATCATGGCTATATCTAACTTGATCCGCATCCGCATATACTCAGATCCAGCATCAGTAAGCATATCATTTGCTTGCAATAGCAAGGGCAGCGCAGCTTCATATTGCTGATTTTTGATCATGACATTGCCCAACTGTGAAGTCGCCAACGCCACCCCGGCCTGATCTTCGAGGATCACACTCAATTCTCTCGCCTTAGAAAAATAATCAATGGCACTAGGCCAGTTTTCTAAGCCAATAAAAGCGGTGCCTAGGTTGTAGTAAAAAATAGACAAACTAAAATCATCATCGAGCTCATTAGCTAAGTCGACGGCATGACGATAATATTCAATGGCTTTATGATAATTTTTTAGCTTAGAGTAAATAATGGCAAGATGGCTCTGAATTGTCATTAAACGGTGCCGGTCATTACTCTTTTCAAATATCTGCTGGGCTTCAAATAGTCGTTCGATGGCTTCGGAAAATTGAGATTCCAACTGCATAATGTAGGCATATTGAATTAACGTATCGCCCAATAAGATATCGTCATCTAGCGCACTAGCCTGAGCTAAGTTAGCAATAGCCGCTTCAGCCGCGTTTTTAATATCCCCTTGCATAGCATATATAGACGCTTGAAGATTATTGATTTTTACCTGATCAACGACCGATTCAACAGATGCGTTAAGCTGTTTAGCTCGGTCTAAATAGAACTGTGATTGCTCATCTTTCTCAAGTGAAAGGTAAGCAAACGCTAACATAATATTCCCCCTCACTTCACCAGCATGCACTCCTTGGCTTTGGTGCAATTTTAGCAGTTGCTCACTCTCAATAATTAAATCATGCGGGGGTAATTGACTATTTTCCAACGCCAACCAAGCATCCAACGCATTAGTGCTGGCAATGGCATTAGTAGTGGTAACCATGCTGCAGAAAAACACAGCAGTAACGAACATCCTTATCAAACAACGCAATTTTTCACCTGAACAGCCGCAAAGGGAATAGATTAAAATACAATGGCCTAAGAAAAATGATGATTAAAAGTAACAAACCATGTTAAGCCGCTTGCGCGCTAGCTATATTTAATGATCTTTTTTAACTTGCTTAATGGCCTCATTTAATTTTGCCATAAAGTCGGGGCGATGAGCTAAATAAGATTTACTAATGTAGATCCCAAAGGGCTTACTGCTCTGTTCTACTTGCCGATAATCCGCATCAGCAAATCCTTGCAACAGCAGCTCTTGCTTAAATACTTTTTCAGCCAAAAACACCGCATCAATGCGTTTTAGGGTCAATAGCAAGGGGGGCAGCTCATCGATATCAACCGCTTTGGTTAATACCTTATAGTCATTAGCAAATAACCAAACGCTGGTGTTGGAGCCGAGCAACGAAGCCACTTGAGCTTGCTGCTTAAAAGACTCAGAGGCGGGATCCCTAAGATCATCATGGCGCATAAACCAAAGCCAACGATTAACCATAAGCGGCTCACTAAACACGGCAAGTCGATTTCGTTGTTCATTTTCACTGGCAAGGAAAAAACCATCGATGCGCCCCCGCCTCAGCTCCGCCAGAGCTCTGGCATAGTTAGGAACCGAAATAAGTTGATAGGGCTGATCAAGTTGGGTGAAAGCTTGGCTAACTAACTCAACCCCAATGCCAGAAAATTGACCATTTTCAAAACTGGTATAGGGCGGAAATTGAGGTACAGCGAGGCGTAACGGAGCCGCCGAAACATAGCTAGTGAGCACTAGAACACACCCCATAAAAAACCGTAAAGTCACCACTAAAAGCACCATTCCTTGCAAAATTAAACTTCATTGCAGTAAAACCAATATGATGGCTACGCAAACACAATTAACAAAGGCGTCACAGTCATAACAACAATAGAGTCACTCTATCATGATAGACACTTATATCTAACTATTCGTGCTCTAGTGGCAAACAAAGGCGCTATAACTTCAGTTAGACCGCACCAATACACAAAATTAGAACAGTATTTTGCCCAGCCGATTTACCTTATCAAAATGGCATCAGCAAAAGCATTATCGTTTTATTGTGGCTATTTGCCATATAAATAGGATTAATTCGATATAGGAAGGGATAAATTATTCAGCAAAGTTTGTTTTTTTGATATCGCGCAAAAAGTTAACTGGAACAAAACCTCGATTTGTTAAAAAATAGACCAAAAATTTACTTCTTCACTTTTCAAGGATGAAAAATGGAACTATCAACTCAGTTCTCACCCTCGGTGAGTTCGCCTCGTCATTGGCGATTTTTTATTATGTTTGGCCTGCTAGCGCTGTTCGCTTTAGCGTTACATAGTCAAATGTATCACTATAATCTTGGCTTAATGATCGATGAACATCCTCATTATGGCCAAATATCGATGTTTCTTCGCGGCGAGTTTAAACAGCTACCAAGCCTAACCACAATACCAGGCTATCACGCGGTTTGTGCATTTATTGGTAAGTACTTACACCTCTCGGGACCTAACCATATACGATTAATATCACTGCTAATTGTCTTAGCCTCGGTGATAGTTATCTATTTTTGTTTCCGTAAAACCGTGCCAGAAGCGGCACTGCCTAGATCGCTGGCATTTTTCTTTTTACCTGTGATGTTCCCGTATAACTTCCTAATTTATACCCATAGCCTATCTATGTTAACCGTGCTTTTAGGCTTGTATTTTTATTTAGATAAGCGGTTATGGCTATGCGCCGCAATGATGCTACTTAGTTTGCTAGTCCGACAAACCAATATTATTTGGGTGGCAGCCATAGCAACTATGGTGGTGATTGATGATTGGCAAAATCAAAAACAACTGGCAACCTATCATCTGAGAGCTTGGAGGATAAAACTACTTCCTTTTGCTTTATTGTTTGCAGCATTTGTTACCTTTGTTGCTATCAATGGTGGGGTTGCCATTGGTGACGCCAACAGGCACCCAGTAGGTATGTCCGTTGGTAATCTCTACTTCTATATGGTTTGTTTTTTCTTAGTCTTTTTACCCATCATAGTAAAAAACAGTAAAAATTATTGGCATGCTATAAAGCAGCGTGCGCTAATTAGAATTGAGTTCAACAACCACGAATATAAACTCCCCGTGTCTGTAGCTTGGCTAGGAGGCATTTTTTTCATCGCCTATATGCTGCTATTTAAGGTGGTTCATCCTTATAACTTTGTTCCGGGCTTTGTTCACAACACTATCCCGCTATACTTCACCTCGAGCACCTTACTTAAAGCAACTTGGATCCTGCCCATTTTCGCCACGGTTATTGGGGCATTTGTGTTTAAGCTTACCAGACCATCGGCCTATATCCTGTATCCTGTCTTTATCGCTTTACTGCTACTGCATCCAATGATTGAACACAGGTATTACATTCCTGCGATGACGTTATGGCTCGTGTTTTTATCGCATCAAGGTAAAAAAATGGAGTGGTTACTACTGGGGTATTTCGGTTTGTTATCGGCGACCTTGGTTTGGGTTAAATTTAACCTAGGTTTATTTCCTTAAAGGTATACTTGTGTCATATATATTATCCATTGAATTTGTATGCTTATCCCTTATTTCCTTAAGTGGCATCTACATCACTTGGGTTGCTTGCCATCAGTTAAGCTGGTTAGGAAAATCCAATCCAGACAGCGAAAGCATTAGCCTTTATCAACCTCTAGCCTGTCAGTTCAGCTGGAAAGATAATCTCAAGCTACTGCTACAAATGGCTATTCTGGTATTGCTGAGTCGATTCATTGTCTACCTCGTGGCCTATTTTGCCTTTAGTGTGATAAATGAAAACAGCGGCAGCTTTAGTGATTTGTTTAAACATATATGGTGGCGTTGGGATACCTTTCATTACATAAACATTGCCAATAACGGCTACTCGGCCGAGGGACAAGATCGATATTTGTTGGTATTTTATCCCTTGTATCCGGCACTCATAGCGGTGATGAAAAACTTCATCGCCGATACTTTTTTTGCTGGTGTCGCCGTTTCATTAATAAACCTCACCCTCTCCTGTTTCTTTCTGTTTAAACTGGTTCGAAATGAGTTCAATGATGAATCCATTGCGTGGAAAACCATCAAATACTTACTGCTGTTTCCATTTTCGTTTTTTACCGCCATCGTCTATACCGAGAGCACCTTCTTATTGATGAGTATCGCGTGTTTTTATTACATGCGCCGAGGCCTATGGTGGCAAGCAGGCTGTTTTGGTTTGTTGGCAGCCCTTACCCGAAATCACGGGGTGTTATTGCTTGCCCCGATGGCATTTGAAATGCTTCGTCAACATCAAACGCTATGGCCACAGGGATGGCTGCAAAAGCTTCGTTTTGCGCTACCTAAGTTGCTGGCATTAGCCTTAATTCCATCAGGGATCTTGCTCTATCTGGTGCTCAATAAATGGGTAACCGGCGATTGGTTTCGTTTCTTAGACTACCAAAAAGAGAACTGGCACAATGGCTTTGGCTATTTTGCTGAGAATATGGCAGCAATATTTGAACGTACTCAAGGTAATAACTATAAGATGGCTGCGGGGACTTGGTGGCCAACGTTTATGGGTTTCTTTTTATCGGTCGCATTAATTGCAACCTCAATTAGAAAAGTACCTAGCGCTTATGTGATTTATAGCTTTTGCTACCTGATTATTTCATATTCGCCAACTTGGCTACTCAGCGGACCAAGATATTTAATGGGCTTGTTCCCACTATTTATCTTTATGGCTTTGTGGGCTAAAAAACATCACAGCTTAGAAAACACATTGGATATTGGACTTGGCTTGTTCCTGAGTTTGTTTATCGTTCTATTTTTCCATTCTGCAGTTTACTAACCCAGGGCAAACGCATGAATGTGTTTCGAGCGTTTAGTGGTGTTTTCTTAGAAGAATATCTGCCGCAGGGATGCGGCAGTTAAGCCATCAGGGATGATGTCACGGCGTTTCGTATAAGAAAATTCCACTTGGTTCCCTTGGTTGATTGTATTTTGTTCACTCATGCGCTCGCCCTATGTACTAACCTCACTGATCCCTAGCGCAGCTAAGCGCTAGGGATACTTATGCGACTAACCAACCCGAGATTTAATTTGCTTCCATTTATCACGGATAAACCCTTGCCCAGGCTTTTCAATTAAATAATAGGTTGCAACAGAAATTGGCACTAACACACCAAATACCCACGCAAACACTTCCAGCTTGAAACCATAAGTGGGTAAATCTAATGACTTCATTACGTTGATCACCCAATAATGATTGAGATACAGGGAGTAGGATAAGGTACCTAAAAAAGCGATGCGAAACTTGTTAAATAGCCAACTTAACACCCCTCCTTGCCATGCAAAACAAAAGACCAATGCACTGAAAACAAAGGGAGCATTAAAGTCCATTTTGGTACGAATCGGTGCCCAAAATACCAAGCTAATCGCCGCAATCACCAACGCTATTTCGGCTAAGGAAAAAAGGCTAAATACAACAGCTGGAGATGTGGGTTTAAACGGATAGGCCTTAATTGCAACAAACCAACGGTACAACACCATGCCCAAGAAAAAGCCGGCAAAACATCGCACCATACCTGCATTCAAAAAGCCAAATAGCAGCTGAATATGCACATCTAAGTGTTTAATGTTAGCGATTAACACGCTGTAACCTAAGATCGCCAAAATCATTAACATCAAGGTGTTTGCGCGCCAAGCTAACCAAGCAAACACGATAAGGTTGACCCAAAATTCAACGCTAATACTCCAACTTGGCTGATTCCAACTGACCCACCAAGTGCTCATGCCGGTATTCTGTAACAAAAAGACATGCTGCAAAAATGTATACAGGTTACCTTCACCTTTATCAGGAAAGTCCGTTGCAACATAAAACAGTAATACCGCAAGCAAGCCAAATAAGTGTAAGGGATACAAGCGCGAAAGCCGCGCGATGGTAAAATCAGTGAGGGAGACTTCCCCCTGATTATGAGGATTAAAGTAGCGATAACTCAGTACAAAGCCACTTAAAATAAAAAACAAATCCACTGCTAAATAGCCGGGGAAACCATAGTGTAGGTGAAACAGCACTACCACCAGTGCAGCTAAACCTCGAATGCTGTCTAATGCATCAAATCTCATGTTCATCCTTAAACATTGATCTTATTTTTCCGCCGATAGTATCTCAAACCGCCCATTAAATTAACTAAACAACCAAATATCCCTTCAATTACTAGAGCTATGTCTTATGTCCGCCATAGGCGACTAAACGAAGATGTCGCCAAAATCAAACAACAGCTTTTCTATCGATTTGTTATTAGTCAGCAAGAATAAATCTGCTTCTAAGCTCACGCTTTACAACAATCATCAAGCAAATCTTATCTGAGACTATACTCTTAGCTTAACTTAGGATTAGCTAAGCTATAACGTTTATTAAGTCAAAATATTGGAACGCCGTTGAGGGTTTAGGTATGCAGTTGATATCACGCCATATTTGCTTTTGTTTGTTATTAATTGGCTCATTGATGACTTTCACCAGTAACGCACAAAACAATCCTGTCCAACTGAATTTCCTTGAATGGGGATACTTACCCGTTGGCTTTGAGGACCGTTTTCAGGCCTATGCTAAAGCGAGGGGAGTTAATGTTGAAGTCACCTCAATTCAACCCTATATCACTGACTTTGAGAGTATTTACAGCGCGCTGAGGATGAAAAAAGCCGATGTAGTGATGCCCGCTAACTTTTTTTTAAAAGCCCATCACTCCCCCCTGATTAAACTCCTTCTGCCAATTGATAAAAGCCGTTTACAAAACTTTAATCAGCTAAGGCCTATTTTTCAGCAAACGCAATACGATAAAGAAGGCGAGCACAATTATGCGGTTGCCCATACCTATGCCCTATTCAGTCTAGCTTATGATCAAAATCAGTTTAGCGAGCCGCCGACCAGCTGGTCACAACTCAATAACCCTGATAATACCCAGCAATTTAAAATCTACTGTGACCAATTTGAACCCGTTTTAATCTCCAGCATGCTGGCGCTTGGTGAATCACCCGCACTATTCGAAAATGGGCAAATAATCAAAGACAAGTCGTTACAAAAACGGGTACAAAACACCTTAACCTTAAGGCTTAAAACCGCTCAAGGCTTTTGGTCTAATCAAGAAAACAACTGCGCTGATTTACGGCAACAGAGCTTAGCCACCACTTGGGGACTAGAGTTAGTTAAATGTAACCAAGAGAACAACCAACGCTGGAAAATCGCTGTCGCAGAAGAAGGTCCCATTTACTCACTTGATACCCTAGCCATTGGTCAACACCTCGAGAATCAACCCGAAAAACTGGCAGCCGCTTACCTGTTAATAGATTTTCTAATTAGCCAAGACCAACAAGCATTGGTATTACAGGGCGTTCCGAGCATCCAAGGGGTTAATCGTTTATTGCGCAGAGAGTTTACCGAAGAAGAGCGTGCTGTTTTGCCCAACAAAGCATTACCTGAGTTTGACGAACGTTTACTTATCCCACCTTTGGCGGCCAACATTAAAAACCGTTACAAGCGTATGATGAATCAAGCCTTAGACAATTCAAACACGCGCGAATTAAGCGGCCAATGTAATTGGGATTTGAAATAGGCTTAGGTGCGGGGTTCTATACCCAAGACACCTCAAGATGCAGGATTCAGAGCCGCTCATTATGTTCAGTTTGAGGCAAAAAGTTGAAGGAATGGTCAACCCTTTCGAGGCTTTTTAACGAAAAAATGAACATAATGAGCAACTCCCAAAGGGCGAGTTTTGTAGGCTGTTATGCTTTGTTGCTGATTTTCAACGTAGTTTAACAACCGTGAATCACTATGTCTCAAATCAGCGTCGCGCCTAACGACCTGCGGCCAAGGCCTACAAATTCTCGCTGAACAAGCATCTTGAGGTAACTTGGGTATATGGGTCGAGCTTGAAGTGAAAGTGATGCTTCATCAAAGCCACTCCCCAGCCAAGCCATTAATCATTACATGGCTTGGCTGGGGGCTCATTAATTAACTTTAAACGCTTTAATTGAACTGTCCATGCTTTGAGCGTGCGTAGCAATAATCTCTGCCACTTCACTGAGCTCTTTAAGCACGGTGACCGAGCCTTCAACCAATTCTTTCACTTGACCAAGATTGGTATTCATCTCTTCGGCTACATTTGATTGCTGCTCAGAAGCGGTCGCGATTTGACTATTAAAATCGGCAATGTTTTGCACTTGCTCGGCAATAAAATCTATTTTTTGACCCGCTTGGCTAACCTGTTCAACACTACGTTGAGCCTCATCCACACTGGTTATCATCAAGCTTACGGCTTGACCTGCACTGTTTTGCAATTGCTCTATCATGCCTTGAATTTCAACCGTTGCATCTTGAGTACGCTGGGCAAGATTTCGCACCTCATCAGCCACCACCGCAAAGCCTCGACCTTGCTCACCGGCACGCGCAGCTTCGATAGCCGCATTGAGCGCCAATAAATTAGTCTGCTCTGAAATGCCGCGAATAGTGTCAACCACGGTGCCGATACTGCCTACTTTATTCTCTACTTCATTCACAGCTTTAGACGAGGCATCTATGTTGCTTGAAAGTGAGCTAATAATGCCTATGGTGGCATCAACGTAGCGATTACCATCTAACGCAACTTCATTAGCTTGGGTAGTTGCATTTGAGGCCGTGACCGCATTATTAGCCACTTCACGCACGGTAGAGGCCATTTGGCTCATAGCAGAAGCCAATTCATCTATTTGAGAAAATTCTTCTTCAATTGAATCTTGTACCGCTTCCATACAAATAGATAACTGTTCAGCAACATCGTTGAGCTGATCCGACGTAACTTGCTGCTCGGCGAGTAACGCTTTCCAGTTAGCCGCAGTGGAGCGCACTGCATCCGCTATCTCGCCAAATTCATCTTTACTACTGATGGTCATGTTATGGCTTAAGTCTTTGTTAGCCATTTTATCTATGCCACTCACTAAGTGTTTCACTTGCTTGGACATGGTATTAGCCGCCCAAACTAAGATAAAAATAAAGACCACCGCCAAAATAAAGGTTTCGACCAAACCTCGCTTTAACGCCGCATAATAGAATTTATCTAATTGTTGATGACTAATGGCAGCAGCAACACTCCAGCCCCAAGGCTGAAAACCGCGAGTATAAACATCATAGGCTTGGCCTTGCTTAATCGCGGTAAAGTGCCCTTCAGCTTCGCCCTGAGACAAATTTAATTGAGTCTGTATATTTCCGGGGCTATTTGCATCAAATTGAGCAGCTAATTTCTTACCGACCAAACTGTCCTGAGCGGGATAAAGTAATGCCACACCGGATTCAGTCCCCTTATTGGCAACAACCCAAAAATGGCCATTATCGTCCCAGCGCATTTTATTTAATGTATCCAGAGCAAATTGCTGGGCTTTAGCTTCGCCGCCGAGTTGCGCTTGGGTTTCGAACGCAGCTTTTAATACCCCGTCAGCAAGCGCCAACTTTTGTGCCAATTGATATTGGCTATGCTGCTGGACATCTTGTCGAAATTGCTGAGCATCAAGGAAGGACTTGCCAGCTAGCAGCAAGGTACTGAAAACCATAAGTAACACCATCTTTGGCATTAATTTTACATTAGCAAATACTTGCTCTAGCCTATTTAACCTAAAAGCAGTCATAATTACTCCAGCTCAGGATTATTGTGTAATAAACAAATTACTTTAATCAAGGTAACTAATCGACCTGCAAAACCAATACTTTAGAACTAGGTTATAAAAAAATGACGGACACAGCAAAAAGCCGCAAAGTCACCTCAATCGATATCACTATAATGATATTATCAATCGTCAGTATTTGCTTGGTCTTATCCAGACTTTTACTGGATCTACACCCTGAGACCGCCCTGCTTTTTTATAATCTCGATAGCAGTATTTGTTACGTCTTTCTGATCCACCTTAGCTACCGTTTTATTCGCGCCGATGACAAAATTGACTTCCTCAAGCACCACTGGGTCGATTTCATTGCATCGATTCCGATGACAGAGGAACTACGCTACGCAAGATTACTGCAAATAGTAAGAATAATTAGGGTATTAAAAGACAACCCACAATTTTTTAGACAACTAAAGAAGCACTACCAAGAAGCCACCGTCGCCTCGATAATTTTGTTCATTATGCTGCTACTGGTCAGTGGCTCTACTGCCATCTTATTTCTCGAATCAGCTTCGCCAGATGGCAATATCAAAACAGCCGGAGATGCATTTTGGTGGACCGTAGTCACCATTTCTACGGTTGGTTATGGTGACTTCTATCCTGTGACCGATTGGGGAAGAACTATCGCAACCACCTTAATCATCTGTGGCGTAGGTGCCTTTGCAACATTAAGCGGTTTAATGGCCACTTTTTTAACAGCAAGCCGAAATGAAGATAAAGTTACCAATCAACAATTATTAAGTGAACTGAAAAAACTGCGCGCTGAGCTGACAGAGTTAAAAAATGAGCAGTCAGCAAAGCAACAGAAATAACCACCTAGAAGCCACAATAAGCAGGCTAAAAGCTACAGCAAGCTGACGCACGCTTGCTGTAGCGTCAACATCAAGACCAATAATAATTCCCTAAGGATTTCGCTTGAAGCCTCGATTGCTCCATTACTAATACCAATGAAGATTCTTTACGTTTTAGCCACTTAAGGATTTTTTCTTGAGTGGCAGCATCTTGTTCTAACTCTAAATAATCATAAATAGGTGTTAATACTTTTAATTCTGCAATGCCGTGCAAAATATCAAGCCAAGGCAAGCGAAAATCATCGCGAGCTTGGCTAGCAAACAAGCCAGAGAGACAAGTGCCGACCATCAAATTACGATTAAGTAAACCTTCTAAAACAATATATTGGGAAGCAGTAAGCTCCTCGCCCATGACCAGTGCAGAGTTGCTTAGCTCTTGCCAGCTTTGTTCTATTGCCTGATGAGCAAACTCATGCAACACTAAATCATGATTCTCACTAGGCAATTTGGCTAACATCACCAGCCACTGTGAAATATCTAAGATCAGTGAACAATATCGCTCACTGGTAAACAGTCGCTTCATTTGCTTATATTGAGGCAGCGCTTTGAGCTCTTGTTTTAAAAATTGTTTTAGCGGCTTTACCTTATCTAACTTTTTAATGTAACGCCCTTGTTCGTCCATTAAACGAGTCAATGCTTGGTAACGATCAATACACTTTAGTTTACTACTGAGCCAGTTCAAATCTGCCAGCCAAGAGATAGGCAGAGACTGAGGTAAATACGGGGCGTAAATAAGCAGCGTTTGATGCAATAAATTCACACCATCGCGCATATGAGACAAGGCATCTAAACGATGCTGAAGGTACAAATGCTCATGGTATTGCCAGTGCTGCAGCGCCGTACTCACGGTTTGGCTCACTGCATCAATTATCGTGCTCTGCGCAGATAAAGGAACGATGTCTAATGAATGTAACTCAGGCAACGTTTGACTCGACAACAAATAGCCACGAGCCGCCTTACTGATATTAACCAAGCGAGCCCCTGGCAAAGCGGCCATATCATGAGCCAAGGTAAATAATAAACCAGGATGCCCCTTTAATAACTCAAGCTCTACCTCGCATATTTTTTCCTCTTGGCCTTTACAGGATAATTTACCGCTATCAAATGCAACTTCAACTAACCCCTCTTCATCCATCTCAACTAACCAAGTTTGCCGAGTGAAGTCATTACTGAAAATGGGAACTAAGTCAGCTTGAATTTGGGTTATATCCAATTCATCGGGCCAAATATCGGCCTTAAATCTGGCTAATTCAGGTTGAATTCCATCGATCGGCTCATTGTATTCTGGACGTTGATGTAAGCCACCCACCACAGAGCCAGTTAACTTGATAGTTTGCTCATTTTTACCATCGTGGCTGCGAACGCGCAGGCCGATGCCGTGTTTTTTTAGGGTTCGCTCTCGGGTATCAAAATAAACATTTTGTAAAACATGTTTATTTTGTGTACAAACCTGGTGATTTCCAAGCAATTCAGGCAGCTTTTCACCCGCTTTTTTCGACACAAAGAACTTTATTTCGACTTCTGTATCCATATGATAATTCAGTACTTATAATTAAAACCTAGGCATTATGGTGATACCACTAAAAAGCAAAAATTGACTTTAAGGGGTATTTACCCAGTTTAGCTGTTTTCATGCCTGCCAACTTGCGTTAACATGCGCTTCAATCTATCCATCGTGTGTTTTTTCACCGAGAACAGGTAATTGGCTATGCCAGTAAATACAATACTAGGACTTTTTGCTAAGTCCCCAATCAAGCCTCTACAAGAGCATATCAACAAAGTTCACCAATGTTGTAAACTACTCGTCCCTTTTTTTGAAGCGGTTAACGCTAATAACTGGGAAGAAGCAGAAACAATACGCGCTAAAATATCGCAAATGGAAAAACAAGCCGATGAGCTAAAACGCGAAATCCGTTTGAAACTTCCACGTGGTATTTTTATGCCTGTTGAACGCACTGACATGCTGGAACTTCTCACTCAGCAAGACAAAATCGCGAACAGAGCTAAAGATGTCTCTGGCCGTGTTTTAGGTCGTCAAATGAGACTTCCAGATAATACTCAGCAAGACTTTATGGCTTACTTGCAACGTTGTATCGATGCAACGAATCAAGCCAAAAAAGCCATCAATGAACTCGATGAACTCCTCGAAACTGGCTTTAAAGGCCGTGAAGTGGAGTTGGTTGAAGATATGATCCATCGTTTAGAAGAAATTGAAGACGATACTGATAGTTTGCAGGTCAAGCTGCGTCGTCAATTTCAGCAAGTCGAAACCCAATACAGTCCGATTGATATGATGTTCTTATATCAAATCCTCGAATGGGTAGGTGATCTTGCCGATCAAGCCGAGCGTGTAGGTGCTCGCTTGGAGCTAATGTTAGCTCGTTCATAAGGTTTCAAAGAGTAAGTTAATTATGGAAATTATAAACAATTACGGCACGATTTTAGTCGTGTTAGCAGCCGTGTTTGGCTTTTTTATGGCTTGGGGTATTGGTGCTAACGACGTAGCCAATGCCATGGGCACCTCGGTGGGCTCGAAAGCCTTAACGATCAAACAAGCTGTTATCATAGCCATGATCTTCGAGTTCGCTGGCGCCTATTTGGCGGGTGGTGAGGTAACATCAACCATACGTAACGGCATCATCGACTCAGCTGCATTTGTTGAGCACCCTGACTTACTGGTATTTGGTATGATATCAGCGCTGTTAGCCGCCGGCTTATGGCTGTTAATCGCCTCATACTGTGGCTGGCCAGTATCAACCACTCACTCTATCATAGGTGCAATTGTTGGTTTTGCTGCGGTTGGCGTCAGCCCTGACATCGTATCATGGGGTAAAATCACCGGTATTGTTGGTAGTTGGATCGTGACACCGCTAATTGCAGGTATCATAGCCTATGCTATCTTTATGAGTGCACAGAAACTCATTTTCAACACTGATGAGCCACTGAAAAACGCGAAGCGTTATGTACCACTATACATGTTTTTAGCTGGCTTTATGATGTCGTTAGTTACCATCAAAAAAGGCTTAAAGCACGTTGGTTTACACTTTGATACCTTAGAAGCCTACGGCTTAGCAATTATTGTCGGTATCATCGTTGCCATGGTGGGTAAATACTTTATTAGCCGTATCAAAATTGATCCTAAGGCCGATAAAAAAATGCATTACACCAACGTTGAGAAGGTGTTTGCAATCCTGATGGTGATCACCGCGTGTGCCATGGCTTTTGCTCACGGCTCTAACGACGTTGCCAACGCCATCGGTCCACTGGCCGCGGTAGTTAGCATAGTTAACAACCATGGTGAAATTGCCAGCAAAGCTGTGTTGGAATGGTGGATCCTACCACTAGGTGGTGTGGGTATCGTATTGGGTCTGGCTATCTTTGGTAAACGCGTTATCGCAACCATAGGTAATGGCATCACTCATTTAACCCCAAGCCGCGGTTTTGCTGCCGAATTAGCCGCAGCGACCACAGTGGTTATCGCATCTGGTACTGGTCTGCCTATTTCTACTACTCAAACCTTAGTTGGTGCGGTATTAGGTGTAGGTATGGCACGTGGTATCGCCGCCCTAAACCTAGGTGTCGTGCGCAGCATTGTGGTGTCTTGGGTTATCACCCTACCGATTGGAGCCTTCCTCTCCATCATGTTCTTCTACATGCTAAAAGGTATGTTTAGTGCCTAATTGCTAAAGCGCCTACGGGCGCTTTTTTGTTTTATGTGGTTAGTCAAACCTCTGGTTTTTCAAGCTACATCAATAATTCAAGCATAAGACGTAGGATTAGCCTGTTAATGCTTGTCTTCACTGTTTAAATTCTTAAACTTGTGATTAACTTTTGTTTCAGCAGAGAAGGTTTTGTGAAAAGTTATATCTCGTTTTTAATCATACTCGTTGCTTCATTCACGGCTCCCGTTTCAGCACAGGGCCAGTTTATTAGCGACAACCTGATTGTTTATATTCATTCGGGGCCCAGTACCCAATTTCGTATCATAGGCAGCCTTAATGCTGGCTCCCCTGTGACAATCAAACAACAAGATAGCGAAGCTGAGTTTACGCAAATTCAAGATACCCGAGGCCGCATTGGTTGGGTTGAATCAAAATTTGTTAGTGATGAGCCACCCGCTTTAACCCTACTTCCCCAATTACAGCAAGAATTAGCGCAAACCAAGCAAACGTTAGCCGAAGCAGAGCAAGGCCATAATCAAGTGTTGCTCGATAAAGACCATACTATTGACCAACAAGCAAATGAAATTAAGCAATTGCTAGAGCAGCAAGCCCTGCTAACGCAGGATATTGAGGCCCTGAAACTGAAAAATGAAACCTTGCAAACGCGTTTAGACAATCAAAGCGAAACAGTGCAAATGCAATGGCTGATCCGTGGAGCGGCCGTCCTCGGCGCGGGGATTTTTCTTGGTTTAGTTATCCCTTTCTTACCCAGACGTAAAAAGAAAGACCCGAACTGGGTGTGATCATTAAATCGATAACATGAAATGAAGAAAGCGGCCAAGGCCGCTTTTTTGTTGTCTTGCTTAGTGCTCAACTTAGTATTTAAGGTTATAACTAGAGTTTAAGCCTAGCGGTTTATATTTAGACACTAATACCCTTTCCAATCTTCCATCGATTTAACGCTAAAACTTTGATTTTGATAACGCATAATCACATAGTCAGGCCTTATTTCAAGCAAGGTTAAATCCGGCGTAAACACGCTGTCACCTTCTTTAAACTCAGTGCCATTAAACCGCACCGAACGCTTCTCAACTAAACTGGAATAAACATGGGAATTGTAAGCAAACGGCGGTATTTTGCCTTGAATATCATCGGGTAAGTTCGATACCGGTATCGCAGACATAGGCTGGCTTGGCGCTGGCGGAGCGACGGGAGCCGCTTCTTGTGCCGCAAGGGCGCGTTGAAATTTAGCGGCCACGGTGTCCGAAACATCAGAGTAATCAATCTCATCAGGGGATTGCGGCTCGGCTTCCACTTGCTCTTGTTCACCACCTAGGGCTAGGCGAATTTTGGCAGCCAATTCAGGTGAAGTATCCGATAAATCAAGATCAGCAAGCGGGTCAACTGGCGCAACCGCCTGCGGCTTGATCTGCTCAAGTCGAGAGGTTGGCCTTTGACTGCTCACGTAAACCGGTAATGGCACGGTATCAAATTGTTTTTCCGGTAAAAACTCAACATCGGCATGGCCTGCTGTTTGCTGCAAGGGTTGCTGTACGGTTTGTTGCACACCTTGCTGCTCAGTTTGTACCTTAGCAACCGGAGCCGCACTTGGCTTAGCAGCTAAGCTAGTATTAGGCGCTAATGGCTGTTGCTTGGCAAAATCTAATTCTACGATTTGGCTTTCAGGTACCACCGGCAACTGAGACTGACTACGCGCTAATATCTGTTGTAATTCTAACTCAGGCGTCATCACCACTTCAGTGCTGCCATTATTAGCACTTAAATACCAAAACAAACCACCACAGAGCAAACTTGTGCTCAATACCGCAATGGTTACATAAGGCCATATTGCCTGATTTGTTTCTTCGGCAACCGGATATTGATAATGATTACTGGCCAGAGATTGAGTTGGAATTTTCCGATTGCGCAATTCTTCCGACTTTTTTAGGGCATTGAGTATGGTCGACATGATTAACCCTCAACCTTAAGTTTTGGCATCGCAATATTCACCGCCAAATTTAACCGTAAAATAGTTTGTACACCGGCAATGCCATCTGCTTCAAGATGATGCTTTTCTTGAAACCGCATTACTCTGTCTTGCAGCTCATAATCAAACTGACGCGCGCTGCGCGCCGGATAGCCAAGCACTTGGGCTAAGCTGTCGTCCAGCCATTGCACCGCATTACCACTTGAGCCAAAACCGATGGCACGCTGATAGCCATCAGGCGCTTGCCAAAACAAGGTGTATGCACCGCTCCAGTGTTTGTTAAACCAAGCTTCTGTCACCTTAATCCGATTGCTATTGATCAAAATCTCAAAGCCCTCGTTGATCGCAATCAAAGTAGCGTAATAAGGCTGATTGCGCTTATCAAACATCTTTACAACGGCAGGATGATTCATTTCTTTTAGGGTTCGAATACTGCCTGTACCATTTAGACAGTGAAGCCCTGCCGCCAATGCTCGCTCACAAGTGGCTTGCATTAATGGCACCTCATAACCCCAAACCTTATAGAGATTTTGGATCGCAGGCTCTGGCTCACGGCTATCGGCTACCACTTTTTCTAAGCGACGCTGATACTTCATTTTATCGGGTGTTTGCACCGAACTGACTTCAGCTTGAGCAACAGAGCCATCATGGCTCTCTGAATTGGCTTTTACAACGCTCACGTCCGTTGCCGTAGCTTCACTAGTCAGTGGCGTGACCACCTCAAGCTGAGCTTGCCCAGCCATTTGCTCAGGCTTTACAGCTAAGGTCGCCTGCTCATCGCTCTCACTGGCAACATCATCAGCGCGCCCCAATGCTTGCGCTATCGCCTCATCGACATCGTTAGTATGATCGACAACGATGGGCTCGGGGCTGGTTTCTCCCGTCACCACGGCAAGCAACTCTTCATCACTCACATTGGCAGGACCGCTCATATATGGCAGGGTTAATCCGGCTAACAAAGCCAACGCCAGCACCACAGAGCCGATAATAATTGGCTTAGCATTAAGACTTTCCACCGCGCCATCACCACGCACTTCATTCGCAACCGATTTGATCAGTAATGGCGTAATGGTGTGATCACTATTGGCATAAGCGGCTAATAAGGCGCGATCACAAATCAAGTTAATTAAGCGTGGCACACCACCACTTTGTCGGTGAATTTCTTTTAAGCTGGATTTACTAAAAATGGGTAACTGACAGCCCGCCACTTGCAAGCGATGACGAATGTAATTACACACTTCGATTTGGTTCAGCGGCAACAAATGATAACGCGCCGTAATGCGCTGCGCTAATTGGCGTAACTCATCTTTTTTTAGTAACTGTTGCAGCTCAGGTTGGCCAATCAGAATAATCTGCAGTAGTTTTTTTCTATCTGTTTCTAAATTGGTCAATAGCCTTAACTGCTCGAGTACCTGCGGATTCAATAGTTGAGCTTCGTCAATCAGCAAAACAGAATGAATATTCTGTTCGTGATTCTTTAACAAAAATGCGGCAATCACATCGAACAGGTGCTTTAAGCTTGGCTTATCGTGATTGTATTCAATGGAAAATTCATCACAAATGGTTGCCAGCAAATCAAGCTCCGTCAAAGCCGGATTGAGAATAAATGCAAGCTCGGTTTGCTCAGGCAATTCTTGTAACAAAGAACGACATACTGTGGTTTTACCTGTCCCCACTTCACCTGTGAGTAAAATAAAACCACCCCCACCGCCATTTAATCCATACATTAAATGCGCCAAGGCTTCCTTATGTCGATCGCTCAAATAAAGATAATCGGGATCGGGGGCGATTGAAAAAGGGCTTTCTCTTAAGCCAAAAAACTCTGTGTACATAGTCTAAACTGCATCCATCCAGTGGACGCCCACTATAGCAGAGAGCGTCATATTACCAAAATCAAGCTAACACAGAATGTCAGTTTTGCGCACAGGCGCAAAAGAATATTGCATGCCAAAAAGCCAATATTGGATTTATCATCACAGCTTGACCGTAAAAGCGTGCAAGTTGAGCAAAAAACCTTGATTAATGGTCACATTCTTTAACTAACATCTGCCACAGATTCAAGTTCGGATTTATTTTTAGGTATACTCAAATAAGTCGATTTTAAAGGGAAATAACGTGCAAGTTTATCTGGTTGGAGGCGCAGTTCGAGATCGCCTATTAAATTTAACCATCAAAGATCGCGATTATGTGGTCGTTGGCGCCACCCCTGAGCAAATGCTGGCGCTAGGCTACCAACAAGTCGGTAAAGATTTCCCGGTATTTTTGCACCCCAAATCCAAGCAAGAATACGCCCTTGCCCGAACCGAGCGAAAAACTGCGGCAGGCTATACCGGTTTTGAGTGCTACTTTGCGCCCGATGTAACCTTAGAGCAAGATTTGCTGCGCCGCGATCTCACCATTAATGCCATGGCCGAAGACCAAGCAGGCCAGATCATCGATCCCTACCAAGGGCAGCGCGATCTCAGCAACAGAATACTCAGACATATCTCCCCCGCCTTTGCCGAAGATCCTTTAAGAGTGTTAAGAGTGGCTCGATTTGCTGCGCGATATCATCGTCAAGGCTTTACCATAGCGCCAGAAACAATGGCATTAATGACCGAGCTAAGCACTAACGGAGAGCTTAACCACCTTACGCCTGAGCGGGTTTGGCAAGAAATGTCAGCCGCCCTAATGACAGACTCACCCCAAGTGTTCTTTCAAGTGCTCAAAGACTGTCAGGCGTTACCAGTGTTGCTGCCTGAACTGCATAACCTATACGGCGTACCGGGGCCGAAAAAGTGGCATCCAGAAATCGACACTGGACTGCACACCTTAATGGTAATAGAGCAAGCGGCATTATTATCAAACGACTTAGAAGTACGCTTTAGCGCTTTATGTCATGATTTTGGTAAAGCCGAAACAGACCCCAACCTTTGGCCAAGTCATAAGCATCATGGCATCAAGGGGTTACCTTTAATCAAACATTTCTGTCAGCGCTATAGGGTGCCGAATCCTTGCCGTGATCTGGCCTTAATTATGAGTCAAGTGCATGGTGATGTGCATCGCGCGTTTAGCTTAACGCCCGAGCAAATGCTCAGTTTATTTGATGTGGCTGACGCTTGGCGCAAACCCGATCGCTTCGATCAACTTTTGCTAACTTGTAAAGCAGATTTAACCGGACGCTTAGGGTTTGAAGATAAACCTTATGCCGAAGCAGACTATTTACACGCCGCATTTAAAGCCGCGCAAGAAGTGGCCGTGCAGCCTATTATCGAAGCAGGATTTAAAGGCCAAGCGATACGCGAACAACTCACGCTACAGCGAGCCAAACGCCTTACGCAATTTATTGAAGAGCACGCCACGGTGAATAAC
>NZ_JBKFDK010000016.1:0-97848 GCF_046452435.1 Motilimonas thetidivivens | reverse complement strand
TATAAACAGTTAAAGCGGGAGCTTATTGGATTATTTGCTCTGACTTCTTTCCATCAACCAATTTAAATCGTAGCTAAAAACGAGTGGCAATATCTGTATATGGCCACAATATCATGGTAATAAGCTCAAGGTGATTAGTTGTTGTCGAGCAATGAGTTAAGCATATTCGATGAGGACGGTATTAGCCCCACTTTTAGGCCAAAAGGTTTGAAGACTTTATTCAATATGTCTGTTTTGTAATTACCACGATCATTCTCTATATCCGAGAGTGTTTTTCGCGACACATCGACGAGCTTGGCGTAAACATCTTGCTTTAAACCTAGCACATTGATTCGAAGCTCTTTTAGTGCCTGACCTTGAGTTAGTTCGCCATACAGTAGTTGTTTAACTATTTGATTGATTATCTTGCTGCGTTCGGCAGCCTTTGTAGGTAGGGTCTTTTTTGATGCTCTTTGAGACGTTCGTGATCTAGTGTTAACAGCATCAGCTTTGACCTTGTCATCACTTTTTATCTGTTGGACGCTTGCGTTTTGTTTGCGATTTTGTCGAAGGCGATTAACGACATCATTTATAGACTCTTTGGATGAATTGGTATGATTGCTCATAACAGCCCCCACTTTTTCAATTTTTCAGGGATATGATTAAATCCGATCGCGGGCATTTCTATGATTTGCTCTGGAACCCCTCGAGCTATCAGTCTTTGTTTAAGCTCAAGGCACTTTTGTGCGGTATCTTTAAGCTCGGTAAGTAACAATTCACTCGGCACAAGGTCAGACAGTGATTCTGCAATACCGATAAAATTGTAAGTGCCGCCAACTTCTAGTGGGGCTTTCCATTTTGTCGTTCTTGGGATGCCTTCGGGATCGGCTTTCATTGGGGCAAAGTCGTAGATAGGGGCTAACTTAATATAACCATCACCTTTTAAGAATGAGGTGTTTCTACCATGATTATCGCTGTTGCCAAATAGGATGTTGAGTAGGTCTCTTTTTACCCATTCTACAACAAAGCTTTGGGCATCAAAGGCATACCCTTGATTTTGCACCATGTGGCTTTGCGTGATTTTCTCTATTAATGCTCTGATAGTTGCTTCATGCTCTAACATTGCACCTGCACTTTTATTTAGCATGGAGTAAACCGACTCTACTGCGAATTTTTCAATTTGTTGCGCTTGGTTAAAGCGAATATCAAATCTAGGCAGCCATAAGGAAGGGTAGTTTAGCCCTTCTTCTAAACGCATATTTTGGATTGGAATGGTATCAAAACCCATCGCGGTGAGTTCGTGATAATAATGGAACTCAGCTCGAAGTATGTTGCAGTCAACTGGGCTTCTTGAACCTCTGGGATATTTGACTAAATAGTGTAGATCTTGGTTGGTGCTATCATCTTGATAGGGATCTATCCATATTTTAGCTTGCTCTTTGTCTGCGTTAGAGCAACGCAATATGAGTTTAGGTGCTTCACCTCCTGCACCGGTAGCACCACCCGGTGTAGCGCCTCTTTGTTGAGCGTAATCTAAAAAGTCACTTGCGCGGTTTTTTACATCGTCTAAAGAAAAGTAGAGGGTGTCTGACTCTTTATAGCGTTCCGGCAGAGAGTCTTTTACGCGCAAATTGCCGATAGGCGACATGGTGCCAAACTTGAGTAAAACATAGTTTTGTTCATCAATTGATAAATCCTCTATGTCTAGATGTTTGACCCAATAGCGTCTGCTTGCCCCACTTGGCATGATGTCATCAAGAAAAGTTAGCCATCCTGGACTGCCCATATCGTCAAAGTAAAAAGATACCGGCAAGTTGATTGATACTGCGTGTAGGTCATCTTTTTCGTGATGCTCTAATGCGTAGTCGCCGAGGTAATTGAGTTCAGTCACTCGGAAGTTGTTCTGTTCACTTTTAGGAAATGAGATGACAGCAATATCGAGCCATTCACCTTTGATAAAAGCTTGTATGTTTAACTCTTCCATCGTGGACTCCATTCTATTCATGAGTAGTATAGTACTCATTAGGCTTAATTTGATCAATTAATGTATAAGACATTACGCATTAATAAATAAGTAAGCCTGTAGACCTGAACTTGCTTGGGAAGGGACTTAGGATAAATCACTGAACATGATACTCGCGCAGCGAGCTGTGGTGCTACATTTTTGTCTGCGCTTGTGGGCTTGAGCTTGCTTAGGGAAGGGATTCGGATAAGTCATCAATCGTGATATTCGCGCAGCGAGCTGCGCTCCTACATTTTTTCTGCGCCTGTGGGTCTGAGCTTGCTTAGGGAAGGGGGCATAGTATCAATCTCTGATCGTGATATTCGCGCAGCGAGCTGCGCTCCTACATTTTTGTCTGCGCCTGTGGGACCTGAGCTTGCTTAGGGAAGGTGCTTAGGATAAATCACTGATCGTGATATTCGCGCAGCGAGCTGCGCTCCTACATTTTTGTCTGCGCCTGTGGGCCTGAACTTGCTTAGGGAAGGGGGCTTAGGATCTATCACTGAACGTGATATTCGCGCAGCGAGTTGTGCTGCTGCAATTCACATACTCCATATCATGTCTACACACATTCTCTCGCATATAAATGACTTCTGCATTTAGGGCAGCTGGGTTTGCTGGGCAGTTTCACTTGCCATTGGCAATGGCACATGATGCATTCATAGGTGGCTGTGCGATGCTGCTCTGAGGCGACATTAATGGCAGGGGCCAATTCGGGCAGCAGGCTGCGGGCATTGGTGGTGATAGTGGTTATCTTGTGTTGCTTGGGCTTAGGTGTATTAGCCGGTTTTTGTTGCTGCGCTAGATGTTGCTTTGCTTGCTCGATCAAGTGGATCTGGCGAGGATGAAACACCCATGCCTTGTTGTCGAGTTCATGCTGCAAATACTGTTTGAGCTGATCAAGTTGGCGCTGGGTGTTGGCTTTTTCCCTAAATAACCCATGGCAATCATCTAGCTTTATTTGCAATACCGCGCTGTGATGCTCTGTATTAGTTCAGTTTCCGTTTAAGGGGCAGCACTGTATTCCTATTGCTTTGTGAGAAACTGCTACATACCTAGTTTTTTTACCATTTTGAGGGCGTTTTCGAATATTGCGTTAGAAACTTCATTTGGAAAGTCCTTAGGCAGTCTAGATTTTAGACGCTCGATGGCTTTAGGAAGCTCGATTTGAATATCGTCTAAAATTACCTTCATTTGTTCGGTACTGAATTTGACTGATTGAGCGGTATCTAGGAAATGACGAGCATAAATTTTATTTATTTCATACTTTTTCCCGTGAGTGGCTTTTAATCCCATAGACAACTTCAGCTTCCTAATGTTTAGTCCTCTTCCTCCAAGAACAACATAAGCGGAGAGGATGTCATAGAAAGGAGTAAGCCTATAGCTACCACCTTTTTCAATAAAGATGGAAAAGTTCTTTGCATGTCCATCTGTAGCACCGATTACCCATTGGAATACTTGAAATTTCATGAAATTGTATCGATCGTCGAGAGCATTACTCGAACCCATTAATAGCTCCATTATTTCAGTAATACCTGGACCACCTTGAGATTCATACTTTATAGATGAAGGTTTACCAAAAACTTGGCAGAGATCTTCCTGAGGTAAGCGTAGTATGTTTGTTTTATCTCTATTCCAACGCCTATCAAAACGTTCTACTGCTAATGCTTTAATCCCGTCGGTATGGATAATTTCAACATTGGGAACCTCAAATCCAAGCTCTCTAGCGAGTTCAATACAGAGGTATTCATTTTCTACACTATCTTTTAGATCCAGTGTTGCATCAGCCTGCTGTATCTCTCCAATAGGTAATTTGATAATGTGAGTCGTCGGCGTGTTACCTTTAGGGATGCACCACTGATCGTTAAAATGAAGAAGTGCTGTTTTTTCTTGCACACCAGCAACGGATATTCTGAAGTCTTCCTCACCCTCAATCATTCCTAATGGAATATCCGATTTGTATGCGAGAAGGATTTCTTCAAGTTTCTTTTCATCTAAAGCTTCAAAATTAACAGGCTCTTTTTTGTATGGTTGATCTGGAAGTAACAAGGTGACAGCTCCGACACTGTCTTTTCCTACTTCTTTTAGAAGGTCGAATGGTTGCTTGGAAGAAGCGTTGTATCTGGCAACAATCCTTTCGCGTACCTTTGGTGCATCTGGCAAAAGGTTATCAAAGTAATTAATTACTGCATTTGACTTGATTGGCGAGCGTTGCAATTTTAAAGATAAAGATAGCGGGCGAGATCTACTGCTACTTATCCAATCTGAATCATACTGAAATGAATGAGCACCGTTAGAGTGTTTTTGTAGGGTGCCAACAAGTTCGCCATTCATATAAGCTTTTAGTTCTTGCATTACCAATCATCCTCATCAAATGTGCTTATTCCTTTCAGATCTTTTTCTTCAATAGTTAGAGTCAACTCCATTGCTTGAAGTAACTTGAAAAAAGTTGAAAGTGTAGTTCGGGTCGGATTATTTTCAAAATTAGATATGGTTGACTGTTTGATTCCTACCTTTTTTGCAAGTTCGCTTTGGCTCCAGTTATTCTTTTGCCTAATGAGAAGTAATCTGTCTGCTAGTTGCTTTGGACTGTATATCATTCATCGTCTCCTAGTGAGTGACTTGTCAATTCAGTGTTTGTTGCTAACTGCGCTTTGTTGTTTGAGTTTTTTGTAGATGAGATAACTTTATCCCCTAAAGGGGATAGTAACATGATTATCCCCTTTAGGGGATAGCTGTTTTCTTATCCCTTATAGAGGATATTGGTTGGTTTATCCCTTGAAGGGGATATCTGTTAGTTTATCCCTTGAAGGGGATATCTGTTAGTTTATCCCTTGTTGGGTGTTTAGAACCATTTGGAAGTACACGTAGTTGTAGCCCTTGCCCACCTGAAAGACGTTTAGGCTTAGCGTTTTTCACTTCTGTTACTGTTAGGGGGGCGTGATTCTAGGTATCGTAGTTATCCATAATCTTGGTTACTACAGTGGTTATTAAAAGTCAGGGATGCGGTGGGAATCGATGGGATGTTAATGGATGCTAACTTATAGATTTTTAGTTTTTCAGGCACAAAAAAAGACGCCCGAAAGCGTCTTTAATCGTGTAGGTGGTGGAGCTGGCGGGAGTTGAACCCGCGTCCGAAAAGCCTACATCCTCGGTACTACATGCTTAGTTAGTCATTTGGTTAACCATGGCAACTCCGACTAACAGGATTTGATATGGCGAGCCTGATACTATTTCGCGGTTCAACCTCAGACAAGTTTCCCTCGCTATTCTATGTGGATGACCTTCCGAAACCCAGCCCATAGAAGAGACTTGGGAGGAAGGCTAGCTAGCCTAAGCTGCTAGAGCGTAGTTATCGTCGTTTGCAACTATAACTTTGCGGCTTTTTACGAGGCCTGCCGCACCTCGGCATGCACCTTGGGTTTCGTGAATCCCGTCGAATCCTAAATCAGCCCCAAGCTGTTACGGGCAGTTTACAAGAAACTAGCCCTGCAAGAAAGCACTATCTTACTTTATGTTTCATGGTGCGTTCTTTTTGTACTTGCCACTCGCGGTCTTTAATGTCGGCGCGCTTGTCGTGGTCTTTTTTACCTTTACCGAGTGCAACTTCCAGTTTCACCCAGTTTTGTTTCCAGTACATGGAAGTGGCCACAAGGGCATAGCCTTGACGTTCTACTTTACCGATTAGGGTTTCTAGCTCTTTACGCTTTAGCAGTAGGCGTCGGGCGCGCATAGGTTCACAGACAACATGAGTTGATGCTTTGTCCAGTGGGATGATGGTAGAGGCAAGGAGGAATGCTTCGCCGTTCTTTAGGAACACGTAGCTGTCGGTGATATTTGCTTTTCCTGCGCGGATTGATTTGACTTCCCATCCTTGCAGTTCTAGACCGGCTTCCACTTTGCTTTCTAAATGAAATTCATGACGCGCTTTTTTATTGAGCGCGATAGTGTTACTGCCGGATTTTGATTTTGAGTTCTTTTTAGCCATAGATGCGTATTATATTCGGCTGCTGACAGAAAGGAATAGAATAAGCGAAAAAAGCCTAATAAAGCACTTATTTTCATCTTTTTGCCAAATAAGTGAGCTAGCGGCTGGGTGGGGGAATGTTCAGTTAGATTGAAAAAAATACCTATTTTTGTTTTATTGTCGGGTAAAATGGCATTTTTGTGTTGAGAGTGGTGGTAATGGCACAGATTTCAAAGTCGGCATTAGTGATGTTTAGTGCCAATGAGATGTTTGATTTGGTTAATGATGTAGTGGCTTATCCTGAATTTCTGCCGGGTTGTGCTGGGAGTCGTATTTTAGAACAAACGGAACGAACCATGCGGGCTTCGGTGAATGTGGCCAAAGCGGGTATTACAAAAACCTTTACCACAGAGAATACCTTGATCCCCGGTGAGCGTATTATCATGCAGTTGGTCGACGGCCCATTTAAGCATTTAACTGGCGGCTGGACCTTTACTCCTCTTGATGACAAAGCCTGTAAGGTGGCGCTGGATTTGGAGTTTGAATTTAGTAGCAAGTTAGTTGAAGTTGCTTTTGGCCGCGTGTTTAATGATTTATGTCATGCCATGGTAAAAGCGTTTAGTGAGCGTGCTAAAGAGGTTTACCGTGTCTGAACTAACGATCAAAGTGGAGGTGGCCTACGCGACGCCCCACAAGCAAAAAATAGTAGCGCTTAATGTGGAAAAAGGGCTGACCATCAAGGAGTGTATTGAACGCTCGCATATTCATCATATCTTTCCGGAAATCGATATCGCCAATGCTAAAGTGGGGATATTTAGTCGCTCGGCAAAGCTCAGTGATGAAGTTCATGATCAAGACAGAATCGAGATTTATCGCCCCTTGATTGCGGATCCGAAAGAGATGCGCAAATTACGTGCACAGCGTGCTAAAGAAGAAGGGCGAGCGGATAAAATTACGGGTGGCCGTGCAAAGGCTAAATAATCGGTAAAGGTTAGTCTGATATTGTATCTGGTTTGGCGTTGAATGGCGCTTTTTAAGTAAGCCATTGGAATTGAGTTCAATACCAATGGCTTTAGATAATTATTGAGTAATATCAATAGGCTTACAGAATTCATCGTCCTTGCTGTCAACACACGGTGCGGTTGATTTATCAGAACTTGAGTTCTTTCTTGAATCAGCTTTGTATTTTTCTACTTTATCACTGAATTTTTCTGCAATGGCATCGTCACCTGAGATACGAGCTAGCTTACCGTTATAAAACACCAGCTCCATTTGTGACTGCTCCGATGGCTCTCCGCCGGGCTTTAAGTAGTAAATGTAGTACCATTTATCACTGTCAAAGCTGTCGACCAACATAGGTGAACCCATCACGTAGGTCACTTGCTCTTTGGTCATTCCCAGAGTGAGTTTATCTACTTGCGATTCCTCAACGAAATTACCTTGTGGCACGTCGATTTGGAAAACAATCATATCGTAGATAGCTGAACAGCCGCTAAGTGATAGCGCTAAGGTAGCTGCAGCGAGAAGGCTCTTTAATCGCATAAATCCATTTCATTAAGGTCAATATCAGCGGCAAATCATACCCAGTATGAGGCTGGATGTAAAAACTTGCCGCGACAAATTTTGTGTTTTTGTGCTAGTTAAAGCAATCTTATGCTGAAATTGACCTCAATTCATTTATTGAATCAGCAATTCTTGGGCATTGGCTAAGGTTTTCTCGGTGATTTCATTACCACCTAATAATCTTGCCAATTCCGTCAATCGTTGCTCTGGCTTGAGGGCCGTCATCGAGGTTTCAGTGCTCGTACCGTCTGTTTCTTTACTCACAAACATTTGCTGATGTCCGTGTCCAGCCACTTGCGGTAAGTGGGTAACACAAAACACTTGGGTGGTTTCCCCCAGTTTTCTGAGCAATTTGCCAACTACGGAAGCGGTTGCACCGCTGATGCCCACATCGACTTCATCAAAGATCATGGTTGGTGTTGAGGCTTTTTGTGAGGTGATGACCTGTAACGCTAAACTGATCCGCGAAAGTTCGCCACCGGATGCGACTTTACCTATGCTTTGTAGTGGCTGACCTGGGTTGGTCGAAACATTGAAGCTGATACTATCAATACCCAGCGCGCTGATTTCGGCATCTTCATCGGTGATGATATCGATGGCAAATACGCCCGATGGCATGCTTAGCTGATGCATGCTTTGGCTGATTTTGTCGCCTAATTCTTCGGCATAGCGTTGGCGGCTTTTGCTGAGTTTTAATGCATCATCCAGATAGCGTTGACGGATGCCTGATAGCTCTTTTTCAAGTTGGCAGATGCGCTCCTCTGAACTTGAAATCGTGCTGAGCTCTTTGGCTAGCTCGAGGTGCTTTTGCGGTAGCTCTTCGGCATTGACTTGATGCTTGCGTGCGAGCTGCATAGCTTGGCTTAAGCGTGTATCTAAGTAGCTAAATTGCTCGGGATCCATTTCCAAGCTTTCGCTGTAGTTGCGCAATTGGCTACTGGCCTCTTCGACTTGAATGATGGCTTCTTGCAGTAGGGTGCATATTTCGGCTAGGGCAGGATCGTTATCTGCTTCACTCTCCACGCGGCTTGCGGCCATTTGCAGTAAACCTAACGCGTTCACTTCATCATTTTCGTAAAGAATGTCGATACCCGCTTGGCATTGCTCCATTAATGAGCCGCAGTTAGCCAGCTTTTTGTGTTCTTGTTCAATCTCTTCAAACTCGCCAGCTTGCAGAGCAAACTCGTCTAACTCTTGAACCTGATATTCAAGGAGTTGTTTTTTAGCTTCGTTCTCGGCTTGTTGCTGTTGTAAGTGGCGCAGTTCTTTATTTAAAAATTGCCAGCCTTGATAGCTGTCTTTCACTTTTCGTAAAAGGGCTTTATGGCCTGCATAGCCGTCCAACAGTTGCATTTGTACTTCGGGGCGTAACAAGGTTTGATGGGCGTGTTGGCCATGAATATGGACTAACTGTTGACCGAGACTTTTTAATTGAGAAAGCGGCACTGGAATGCTGTTGATATAACCGCGTGAGCGACCTTCATGGGTAATGGTGCGGCGTAAAATACAGTCGCCATGTTCGTTGTCTAATTCGTTATCACGTAACCAGCGCTGAGCCGCGGGTATATTGGCTAATGAGAAGCGGGCACTGATTTCAGCTTTTTTGGCACCTGGGCGAACCATGCTGGCATCGGCTCTTTCTCCCAGACACAGGCCTAGGGCATCAATGGCTATGGATTTACCGGCCCCCGTTTCACCTGTGATACTGGTCATGCCTGAGGCTAGTTCAAGTTCTAAAAATTTAACAATCGCAAAATTTGTAATGGTTAGCTGAGTTAACATAGTTACGATCCATGAAGTACACACACTGTATAAAAAAGCAGTATAAACTGTTTTTTTATACAGTAAAGTAACTGTGTGAAATTTTTCGTGTTCGAGATCGCGTAATTATTGTTAAAAGTTTTTCTTTTCCCAGCCTAGTTTTTGTTGCAATACGGCGAAGTAGCTATAGCTGGAGGGGTGAACCAGTTTTAATTTGTGCTTGTGTTTTTGAATGATGACTTCGTCACCCGGCTCAACGTCGAGGATCACGTGACCATCACAACTCACCTGCATTTCGGCTTCATTATGCGAAGCAACCACGAGGCGGACATGAGAGTTTGCATCGAGCACGATAGGGCGGCTGCTTAGGGTATGGGGAAACATAGGAACCAGCGTAATGGCATCAAGATTTGGCGTTAAAATCGGGCCGCCACCTGAGAGCGAATAAGCGGTGGAACCGGTGGGGGTAGATATAATCATGCCATCGGCGCGCTGGTGCAGCATGTAACTGCCGTTAACATACACTTCGAACTCTATCATGTGCGCCACTTTGCCAGGGTGAAGTATGGCTTCGTTGACGGCGGTTTGGCGGCGATGAATTTTGCCTTTACGGATCACTTCGGCTTCGAGTAAAAAGCGGTATTCGGTTTGATAGTTACCAGCTAATACTTCTTCTAAGGGTTGCTCAAAGGCATCGGGATCAAGATCCGTAAGAAAGCCTAAATTGCCTCGATTAACCCCAATTACGGCGACGTCATGCTGGGATAAAATGCGGGCAGCACCCAGCATGTTGCCATCGCCACCGACAACGATGGCAAGATCAACATGATGACCTAATTCGTCCACACTCATGCTTTCTACATCGGCTATGTCTAGCTCCGCGGCCACTAAGGTTTCGATAATGACGCGGTAGTTGCGTTGGCGCAGGTAACTATGCAGCGCTTTTAACGTTTGGTTTGCACCTAAATGGTTTGGCTTACCAATTAAACCTATCGAGTTAAATTTTGCGGTCATAAGGTTATCTTTTCAGTCGCTTAAGCTAGTTAAGTTAAGTAGTTGTTGGTTAATAATGAAAGTGCTTGGCCTATCAAGCAAGGGTTTTCTTAATACTAAGGTTGAAACTGGTGAAGTGATCCCCATAATAAGCTCCAAGTATTTTAGTTAACATCTAAATGGAGTGAACATGAGCAGCGAAGAGAATAAACTGTCGCCGGAACAACAAGCAGAAGTGCAGGCTAGCGAAGTAGAGCAAGTTGATGCGCAAGCGGCAACTCAAGAAGCTGTAGAAGGTGAAGTGCTTTCACCAGAGCAAGCTATAATCGATGAGCTTGAAAAAAAGCTAGCGGTTGCAGAAGCAAAAGTAGCTGAGCAAAAAGATTCGGTTATCCGCGCTGCAGCGGAAGTAGAAAACATTCGTCGTCGCACTGCGCAAGATGTTGAGAAGGCGCACAAGTATGCCCTTGACAAATTTGCCGCTGAGCTTTTGCCTGTGATTGATAACATGGAGCTGGCTTTAAGCCATGCTGATCATGAAAACGAGCAGCTGAAGCCGATGATTGAAGGGGTTGAGTTAACCCTTAAAGCCATGCTTAGCTCGGTAGAAAAGTTTGGTGTTGTGGCTATTGATCCTAAAGATGCCCCTTTTGATCCAGAGAAACACCAAGCCATGAGCATGCAAGAGATCCCAGGCGTGCCTGCTAATACGGTTATCGCTGTGATGCAAAAAGGCTATGAGCTTAATGGCCGCGTGATCCGCCCAGCCATGGTAATGGTATCAAAAGCCGCTGCCGGCTCGGTTGATACAAAAGCGTAATCACTTTCCACTGTGATGATATATACCCAAGACACTTCAAGATGCGGGATTCAGAGGCGCTCATTATGTTTAGTTTGAGGCAAAAAGACGAAGGAATGGCATTCCCTTTCGAGGCTTTTTAACGAAAAAATAAACATAATGAGCGACTCCCAAAGGGCGAGTTTTGTGGGCTGTTATGCTTTGTTGCTGATTTTCAACGTAGAATAACTATGTCTCAAATCAGCGTCGCGCCTAACAGCCTACAAATTCTCGCTCAACAAGCATCTTGAAGTAACTTGGGTATAAAAGCCAATGGCAATGCCGTTGGCTTTTTTGCATTAAGGCCAAACTAAAGTCGCTAATGCAATCTTTTCTCATTTGCAAGCTTAACGGCCCTAGTTTGCGAGTCAGTTAGCTAAAAATCCCTGTCAAAACGGTTATTCCTGCATTTTTTTCGGATTTATTTTCAATTTTTTTTGTTTTTCCCCTTGAAGCCTTTTTTCACAACCCCATATAAGAAGCATAGACGGAGCAACCACGAGCAAATGCGCGCTGGCTGCCACCACAGTTAACATAGATAAAGAATTGGAGATTGCCTGATGGGTAAAATTATTGGTATTGACTTAGGTACAACAAACTCTTGTGTTGCTATCCTAGATGGTGACACTGCAAAAATTATTGAGAACGCTGAAGGTCACCGTACCACTCCGTCCATCATTGCTTATGCCGAAGACGGTGAAACATTAGTTGGCCAACCAGCTAAGCGTCAAGCGGTAACTAACCCAGAAAATACCCTGTTCGCGATCAAGCGTCTAATCGGTCGTCGTTTTGAAGATGAAGAAGTACAGCGTGATATCAAGATCATGCCTTACCAAATCATCAAGTCTGACAACGGTGATGCTTGGGTTGCTGCGCGTGATAAGAAAATGGCTCCGCCACAAGTTTCTGCTGAAGTTCTTAAGAAAATGAAGAAAACAGCAGAAGATTACCTAGGCGAGAAAGTAACTGAAGCGGTAATCACAGTACCTGCTTACTTCAACGACTCACAACGTCAAGCAACCAAAGATGCGGGTCGTATCGCAGGTCTAGACGTTAAGCGTATCATCAACGAGCCAACAGCGGCGGCATTTGCTTACGGTGTTAACTCGACTAAAGGCGACAGTGTTGTTGCGGTATATGACTTAGGTGGTGGTACATTCGATATCTCTATCATCGAAATCGACGAAGTAGATGGCGAGAAAACATTTGAAGTACTAGCGACCAATGGTGACACTCACTTAGGTGGTGAAGATTTCGATAACCGCGTAATCAACTACCTAGTATCTGAGTTCAAAAAAGAGCAAGGTTTTGATTTAACATCTGACCCACTAGCAATGCAGCGTCTAAAAGAAGGTGCAGAGAAAGCGAAAATCGAACTTTCTTCAGCACAACAAACTGACGTTAACTTGCCATACATCACCGCTGATGCAACGGGTCCTAAGCACCTTAACATCAAGCTAACGCGCTCGAAACTAGAGTCGCTAGTTGAAGACATGGTAGAAGCAACACTTGAGCCGCTACGTATTGCGCTTAAAGATGCAGACCTATCTGTTAGCGAAATTAACGACGTTATCCTAGTGGGTGGTCAAACACGTATGCCACTAGTACAGAAGAAAGTATCTGAGTTCTTCGGTAAAGAAGCGCGTAAAGACGTTAACCCAGATGAAGCGGTTGCTATGGGTGCTGCTATCCAAGGTGGCGTATTATCAGGTGACAAGACTGACGTACTACTACTAGACGTTACTCCGCTATCACTAGGTATTGAAACCATGGGTGGCGTAATGACTAAAGTAGTTGAGAAAAACACCACGATCCCAACCAAAGGCTCGCAAGTGTTCTCAACGGCAGACGACAACCAAGGTGCGGTAACTGTACACGTACTACAAGGTGAGCGTAAGCGTGCTGGTGATAACAAATCACTGGGTCAATTTAACCTAGAGGGTATTCGCCCAGCACCACGTGGTGTACCGCAAATCGAAGTAACATTCGACCTAGATGCGGACGGTATCTTACATGTATCTGCGAAAGATAAAGACACAGGTAAAGAGCAAAAGATCACCATCCAAGCAAGCTCTGGTTTGTCGGAAGATGAAATCAACAAGATGGTTGCTGAAGCGGAAGCCAACGCTGAATCAGATAAGAAGTTTGAAGAGCTAGTGCAAACGCGCAACCAAGCCGACGCTATGGTACACGCTACGCGTAAGCAAGTTGAAGAAGCAGGCGATGCACTGGGCGCTGACGATAAAGAAAAAATCGAAGCGGCTGTGAAAGAGCTTGAAGATGCGGCTCGTGGTGAAGATAAAGAAGCCATCGAAGCGAAAACTCAAGCGCTAATGGAAGCGTCACAAAAGCTAATGGAAATTGCTCAACAGAAAGCACAAGCTGAGCAAGCACAAGGTGGCGAGCAACCACAAGGTCAAGCGAAGCAAGACGACGATGTTGTTGATGCTGAGTTTGAAGAAGTAAAAGACGACAAGAAGTAATTAACCCTATAATGAGTTAATTATCGCGGGTGTTGGTTTACCTTTGGAGACCAACACCCGTATGTGTTTAAAGCGATGTATCAATGAAGTAATAGTGAATCATGTCAAAACGCGATTATTATGAAGTGCTTGGCCTAGACAAAGGGGCTGGTGAAAAGGACGTAAAAAAAGCCTACAAGCGTCTGGCGATGAAGTATCACCCTGACCGAACCAAAGGTGATAAAGAGTTAGAAGCTAAGTTTAAAGAGGTTAAAGAAGCCTACGAAGTACTTAGTGACGCCCAGAAAAAGGCGGCTTACGATCAATTTGGCCATGCTGGCGTGGATCCAAATCGCGGCGGCGGTGGTGGTCACCAAGATTTCGGTGATATTTTTGGTGATGTTTTTGGTGATATTTTCGGTGGCGGTGGTCGTCGCGGTGGCCCACAGCGCCCGCAACGCGGCTCTGACCTACGCTATAATATGGAACTTACCCTTGAAGAAGCGGTAAGAGGTATTTCCAAAGAGATTAAAATTCCTAGCTTAGTACACTGTGAGCAATGTAATGGCTCAGGTGCGAAAGCGGGCACTCAGGCAAGTACTTGTGGTACCTGTCATGGTCAAGGCCAAGTGCAAATGCGCCAAGGCTTTTTTGCCGTGCAACAAGCCTGTCCTACGTGTCGTGGTAAAGGTAAAATCATCAAAGACCCTTGTAGCAAGTGTCATGGTGAAGGTCGCTATGAGCGCACTAAAACCTTGTCGGTTAAGATCCCAGCTGGCGTTGATACCGGCGATCGTATTCGTTTGTCAGGCGAAGGTGAAGCGGGTGAAAACGGCGCGCCAGCAGGCGATTTATATGTGCAGGTGCATGTTAAAGAGCATGAGATTTTTGTTCGTGACGGCAGTAACTTGTACTGTGAAGTTCCGATAGGCTTTGTTGAAGCGGCATTAGGCGGCGAAATTGAAGTGCCTACCTTAGACGGTCGTGTAAAACTTAAAATTCCACCGGAAACACAAACGGGCAAGATGTTCCGTATGCGTGGTAAAGGTGTGAAGTCGGTACGTGGTGGTGCGGTAGGTGACTTACTTTGTAAAGCCTATGTTGAAACGCCGATCAAGCTATCCGACAAGCAAAAAGACTTATTATTGCAATTCAATGAGACGTTAAAAGGCTCACAAGGCAATAAACACAAGCCAAAAGAAGAAGGCTTTTTTGCTGGGGTGAAAAAGTTCTTTGATGATCTGACGAAATAGTTACGGATCACCCTAAAATGCCACATTATGTGGCATTTTTTTTGCGCTGCACTTTTTTTCATAGCTTGCTAAAATCACCGTGTTTTGTTGGTTTTTTTCAGATTTGGCTAATGTTGTATAAATAGTTTGCAAATTTGCGTAATTTGACAACAATTCTGACTTTTTCGACCTTAAATTGGCGTAAGTCACTTTTTTTTATCTTGAGATAAATACAATGGCTCTAATTTTGGTCATTGCTTTATCTAAACCCTTACGGCTAGCGCAGTAATGAGGCTGACTTATCGCCTCAACGATGGCGTCCATTTCGCCGGTTAATTTGGCAATAGCAATGCCAGTAGCATTATTTAAGAATCAGGAGCGATGTATGTTATACGGATTTGACTTAGGCGGAACTAAGATTGAGTTTTCAGTCTATGATCAACAATTAAACTTACTTTCAAATCAACGTGTGGCAACACCCGCAGATGATTATCAAGCGTTTTTGCAAATCTTTGCCGACATGGTTAAACAAGCGGACAAAGAATATGGCTGTCGTGGCATGGTGGGGATCGGTTTTCCTGGTGCAATCAATACCGATGACGATACGCTAATCTGTGCAAATTTACCGGGTATGAATGGCAAACCTTTACGCCAAGATTTAGAGAAGCTAATTGATCGCCGTGTTGCGGTGCAAAACGATGCCAACTGTTTCCTTATCTCTGAATGTTATGGCGGCGCGGCAGATGGTTGTAAAAACGTGTTAGGTGTCACCTTAGGCACCGGCGTAGGCGGTGCCTTGTTTGTTAATGGCGATGTGGTTAATGGCTTAAACTTCTTTGCTGGTGAAATTGGTCATTATTGTATTCCTGCCACAATGACTCAAAAATATCCTGATTTACCGCTCTTTATCAGTGGGTTAGGCCATGCAGGTTCATTTGAAACTTATGCTTCTGGTACGGGCCTTGGCAATATTTACAATCACTTTGCTGACCAACCGGCCAAGGGCCCTGAAATTCTAGAGCGTTACCGCAATGGTGATGAAGTTGCTTGTAAAGCAGTAGACATTTACCTTGAAGTGCTAGCGGCGGGCTTATCAACCTCAATTATGGTGCTTGATCCTGAGGCTATTGTATTTGGTGGCGGTTTGGCAGCATTTGAGGAAATCTATCCTGAATTAGAAAAACGTTTACCTGCAAAACTTATCCCGAATGTGAAATTACCTAAGTTGTGCCAAGCGAAATTTGGCGGGGCAGGTGGCGTTCGCGGTGCGGCGCTTTTAAATTACCGTAAGTAAACGAGGTGGTCGAATTGGCCTTGCGCCATTCGGCTCAGTTTTCGTTTAATAACCAGAATTGAGGTTTAATAGCTGGGCAAAAATTCGTCGCAGGCCATTATCGATTGATTGGGTATAAATTAATTTTGTTTTATGTAACTGAATTTTTGCGACAGCGCACAGGTAAAATTAACCTGTTAGGCTAAGCTGGAGCAACCGATACGGAAAGTCGACCTTTAACAGGAGCCATTGGGCTCCTTTTCTTTTTCTTTTGATATGGTTGAACGATGAAAGTAGAAGTGTGTGTTGATAATTTTGAGTCGTTGCAAATTGCCGAGCGTGCTGGAGCTGATCGTATTGAGCTCTGTGGTGCGCTGGCCTTAGGGGGAATCACTCCCAATGCAGGCTTTATTGAACAGGCAGTAAAATATGCCTCTATTCCTATTTATGTGATGATACGCCCTCGCAATGGTGACTTTTACTACAGCGAATATGAGGTGGAAATCATGCTTAAAGACATTTACCACGCTCGTGTAGCGGGGGCACAAGGCGTGGTTTTTGGCGTGTTAGACAAGCAAGCCAATATTGATCGCCAAGTGCTAAAAGCCTTGATGCAAGAAGCGGGACAACTGGGCGTGACTTTCCATCGCGCTATCGATTTGGCCAGTGATTATCAGGCTGCTCTGGAAACTATTATTGAAGCGGGGTGCGAGCGAGTGCTTACCTCGGGCCAAGCTGCCAATGCGTTAGCTGGGGCCAGTGTTATCCAGCGTATGGTAAAGCAAGCGGGCGACCGTTTGTCGATTATGCCAGGGGCAGGTGTTAATCATCAAAATGTGGTTGATATCGTGCGCCAAACGGGGGCGAGCGAGATACATCTTTCTGGTAAAACAACACGCCCTAGCCATATGATTTTAAATTCAAATGCGGCGACTATGGGCGATATGGATGATTTTGCTTTGTCTATTACGGGGGCTGAAAATATTCAAGCGCTGCGACAAGCGTTAGGTCGTGCTGACTATAAGTGCTAACTATCAGTTTTAATCAATTAGTCTTGATTATGAGTTTTAGCCATTAGTCTTGACGACTCGTCTTAGCATTTGGATTCAGTTAGCCTGCCAGGTCTTGGCTGTGCCGCTCGAAATAAGGTGAGGGATTTGGTAGGATACCTTTTTTAAGTCAATCTGGAACAGATAATGTCAGACAACAAATTCGCTTCAACTGAAGCAAAAGTAAGCTACGGTGTAGGTCGTCAATTAGGTGAACAACTTGCAGCTAATCCATTTGATGGTTTAGTTATTACAGCGGTTCAAGAAGGTTTAGCAGATGCGTTTGCTGGCCAAGCAAGTCAAGTTGAAGAGTCAGAACTTCACCAAGCTTTCCAAGTGATCGCTGCACAAATTCAAGCTAAACAAGCTGAGCAAGCTAAAGTGTTAGCCGCTGAAGGCGAAGCGTTCCTTGCTGAAAATGCGAAGCGTGAAGGTGTTGTAGTGACTGCATCAGGTCTACAGTACGAAATCATCACTCAAGGTGAAGGTGAAAAACCAACGGCTGACTCAACAGTACGTACTCATTACCACGGTGAATTAACCGACGGTACTGTATTTGACAGTTCGGTACAACGCGGTGAGCCAGCTGAATTCCCAGTAGGCGGCGTGATTGCAGGTTGGACTGAAGCACTACAACTTATGCCTGTTGGCTCTAAGTACAAGTTATACATTCCGCATAACCTAGCATACGGTGAGCGTGGCGCAGGTAATGCCATCGCACCTTTCTCTGCTCTTGTATTTGAAGTAGAGCTACTTGATATCGTTGCTTAATGGATCTGGTTGAATAATAAAGGCCTAGCTTTGCTAGGCTTTTTTTTGCGCAAAATTTAGTGTGCGGCACAAAAAAGCCCTGCATTGCAGGGCTTGTAATTGCTACGTTTAGTTAGCTTAACGCATTATAGCTTTTTCCAAACGCCCCATTGGCCGCCTTTACCTGGCTCATCACCACGGGTCCACCATTTAGCTTCGTATGTTGCGCCTTGGTGTGATACACGCTTACCACCGGTATAAACCGTGTTGGCATCCCAAGCAGGGATACCTGGAGCTGGCGTTGGCTCAGCTGTCGGTACTGGTGTTGGCTCAGCAGTTGGCACTGGTGTTGGCTCAGCAGTCGGCACTGGTGTTGGCTCAGCAGTTGGCACTGGTGTTGGCTCAGCAGTTGGTACTGGTGTTGGCTCAGCAGTTGGCACTGGTGTTGGCTCAGCTGTTGGTACTGGCGTAGGCTCAGCTGTTGGAGCTGGAGTCGGTTCAACACCTGCAACTTCTTCCCATGGACCCCATTGTGCTGTTCCTGGCTCTTCACCTTTGTTCCACCATTTAGCACGCCAGTTTTTACCTTTGTGGCCGACGATGCTGCCTTTTTCATAGGCAAGTTGAGCTTCCCATGAATTCGCTGTTGGCTCACCGCCTTTACGCTTGTCGATTTTGAACGACAGGTTACGGCCTTCAATAATGTAGATGCTGTTCTTCGCAGCACCCATTACTGGCTCAATATTACCATTTGCGTCAGCAACACCGACTTTAGCAAGCTGTGATTGGGTGTTGATAGCAACGGCTAGATCATAAGCCCATTGATCAGCAGCGGTATTGGCTGCAGTGATATCAACACGAATGGTTTCGGCGTCACTGTAATTCTCGTCAAACAGACGGAATAACACATAATCGCCAGCTTCAAGGTTGGTATTTGCGGTTAGGTGACCTTTGTTTTGCCAACCTTGGATCGGTTGTACAAAGTCAACGTCGATACAGGTGTAAAACGCTTCAGGGCTATCTGCACGTTGCCATACATTATAGATAACGTGTTTACCTTCGCGATCAGGCAGTGGACAAGTCATCTTGTAACGTTTGTTTGGCTCAAGTGGCACTTCACCACCCAGACGACAAAACTCTTCTAAATCGCTCCATTTTAATGGCTCAAGCGGGTTGTAGCCGGGTTTGGTGACATAAAAGATCCAATCTTTAGTACGATGAGGAGCAGGCTCACCATTAAAGATAAATTCGTAATTACCGTTTTCATCGGCATATATAGGTGTTGCGGTCCAATCGTCACGGACTAAATCAAGACCGTCGTAGTAGCTGTTACCGCCACTACAAAGTTTACCGTCAGGTACAACCGCTAAGTGATCACTATTCGCGCCACCTTGAGCAACGCCGCTCCAATCATAAAAAGTCGACTTTCCGCTGACTTTGGAAGCAGCTAAACAGGCTTCATCTTGCAGGTTTTCAATGTCACCTTGAGCACAGTTATAAACGCGGCTAAGTGGTTTTTCCATACTACCGTGAGCAAATACGGTGGCGGGTGAAAGCATTGCGCCAGCGGCAGCAATGATAGATGCGCTTAGCATCCCTTTGTTAAATTTCATAACTATATCCTTTAGTTACGGTAAATTGAGAAAGTGATTTATATAAATACCATCAGACTGGGTGGCTAGCCACAGCCTCGACTTGTCATGCATTAACGAGCCGAATCAGTATTTTCGATACTAATGCCATGGTTGTAAATAGTTTGTTTCATTTATGTTTGTTTTTTGCGCGCTAGCTCTAACTGAAAAGTTTGCAAGGAAAGTTAATAAATTTGTGAACTCTGGTCCTTGCTGGTTTTCATGCCGATTATTTTTGGGTATGATGCGCGCTCAAAATTGATCTAGATCAAAGTTAATTCAGGGAGAGCAGTAATGAGCAATCATGATTTTAAAGAAGTGTATAACGTAAAATATTTTATCGGCTTTATTCTGGCGCTAGGTATTCCAACTTTACCTATGTCATTAACTTTGATTGAACTGTTTTCTTAATGATCAAGTGACCATGCTTGAGATAAAGGCGCATTACGCGCCTTTTTTATTGTCTGCGATATTTGCTAGGCACGATCAACTTGAGTAAGTTGTGAAAAATAGGGGTTTCAGCGAATTAATGACCTCTAAGCTTAATAAATCATACTTTTGTAAAAGTGCTCACCGTATAGCTTTGCATAAAAATTCACTAAATTAGAATTTAAATTCGTTAAAAAATTGCTTGTTGTGAGTGCAAAGTAGTCAATTGATTGGCCTTAGTCCCATATTTTTGCTGTTATTTAGATTATTTGTCTGCAAATCAGCTATCATTTAGCATTGTGTAAATAAGCTTAAATTTCAATAGCCATCAGAGCCATAAGTCTGTAAAATGCGCGCAATTTGCCAAATTTTGTCAATAGCAATCAAGTTCACTAAAAATGCTTTTTTGTTAATTGAATAAGTTTTTGTTTTTATTGTTTTTTTGTTTTTATGGAGGTCATCTTGAGTAATTCCGCCATACTGGTCCTAGAAGATGGGACAGTATTTAAGGGCGTGTCTATCGGCGCCGAAGGTAGCTCAGTGGGTGAGGTTGTGTTTAATACTTCGATGACGGGCTATCAAGAAATCCTGACAGATCCTTCTTACGCTCGCCAAATCGTCACTCTGACTTACCCTCACATTGGTAACACCGGTACTAATGATGAAGATGAAGAATCCTCTCAAATCCATGCCTGTGGCTTAGTGATCCGAGATTTACCTCTACTTGCTAGCAACTTCCGCAACCAAGCCAGCTTAAGTGAATACTTAAAGCAGCGTGGTGTTGTCGGTATTGCTGATATTGATACTCGTAAGCTGACTCGTATCTTACGTGAAAAAGGGGCGCAAGCAGGTTGTATTGTTGCGGGCGAGAATCTAGATGAAGCCGCTGCACTGGCTCAAGCTAAAGCGTTTCCTGGCCTTAAAGGTATGGATTTAGCGAAAGAAGTCACTTGCGATGCTGTGCATGAATGGAAACAAGGTAGCTGGACCTTAACTGGTGGTTTACCTGCTGATGCAACAGACAGCCGTTTTCATGTTGTTGCTTATGATTTTGGTGCCAAAGCAAATATTTTGCGTATGTTGGTAGATCGCGGTTGTCGTTTAACTGTGGTTCCTGCTAAAACGCCAGCAAAAGATGTGCTTGCCCTTAATCCCGATGGTATCTTTTTATCAAATGGCCCTGGCGACCCAGAGCCTTGTACTTATGCTATTGAAGCCATCAAAGAAATTTTGACCACCGAGATCCCAGTATTTGGTATCTGTCTTGGTCATCAGCTGCTGGCGTTAGCCAGTGGTGCAAAAACAATAAAAATGAAGTTCGGTCACCATGGTGCTAACCACCCGGTAAAAGACCAAGATCGTAACGTGGTCATGATCACCAGCCAAAACCACGGTTTCGCGGTTGATGAGAACACCTTACCAGATAACTTACGTGCTACTCACAACTCGTTGTTTGATGGTTCATTACAAGGTATTCATCGCACAGATAAGCCTGCATTTAGCTTCCAAGGTCACCCTGAAGCTAGCCCGGGTCCGCATGATGCAGCACCGTTGTTTGATCATTTCATTGAACTAATTGAAAAATATAAAGCGTAACTGAAAAGGTAAAGAGTCAGATGCCAAAACGTACTGATATAAAAAGTATACTAATTATAGGTGCCGGTCCTATCGTGATCGGCCAGGCTTGTGAGTTCGACTATTCAGGTGCGCAAGCGTGTAAAGCATTACGCGAAGAAGGCTACCGTGTCATCTTAGTTAACTCCAACCCTGCTACTATCATGACCGATCCAGAAATGGCTGATGCAACTTACATCGAGCCGATTCACTGGGAAGTGGTTGCCAAGATCATTGAAAAAGAACGTCCTGATGCGATTTTGCCTACCATGGGTGGCCAAACTGCATTGAACTGTGCCCTTGAGCTAGAAAGCAAAGGCGTACTTAAGCAGTTCAACGTTGAAATGATTGGTGCAACTGCGGATGCGATTGATAAAGCGGAAGACCGTAGCCGCTTTGACAAGGCAATGAAGAGCATTGGCCTAGAGTGTCCACGTGCGGGTATTGCGCACAGCATGGAAGAGGCTTACGCGGTATTAGACCAAGTTGGTTTCCCTTGTATCATTCGTCCATCTTTCACCATGGGTGGCACCGGTGGCGGTATTGCATACAACAAAGAAGAATTTGAAGATATCTGTTCAAATGGTTTAGAGCTATCGCCGACTCATGAACTTCTTATCGATGAATCGCTTATCGGTTGGAAAGAGTATGAGATGGAAGTGGTTCGCGATAAAAACGATAACTGTATTATCGTGTGTTCTATCGAAAACTTTGACCCTATGGGTATCCACACGGGTGACTCAATCACGGTAGCGCCAGCACAGACGCTAACCGATAAAGAATACCAGTTGATGCGTAACGCATCGATCGCGGTACTACGCGAAATCGGTGTTGAAACAGGTGGTTCAAACGTACAGTTTGGTATTAACCCTGATGATGGCCGTATGGTCATCATTGAAATGAACCCTCGTGTATCACGTTCATCTGCGCTTGCTTCTAAAGCAACGGGTTTCCCGATTGCAAAAATCGCCGCGAAATTGGCGGTTGGCTTCACTTTAGATGAGCTACAAAACGATATCACAGGTGGCGCAACTCCTGCATCATTTGAACCCGCAATCGATTACGTTGTAACTAAGATCCCACGCTTTAACTTTGAAAAGTTTGCCGGTGCCAATGACCGTCTAACGACTCAAATGAAGTCGGTAGGTGAGGTTATGGCGATTGGTCGTAACCAGCAAGAGTCAATGCAAAAAGCACTGCGCGGTCTAGAAGTCGGCGCAACGGGCTTTGATCCTGTGGTTGACCCACAAGATCCAGAAGCGTTAGCAAAAGTAAAACATGAACTTCAAGATGCCGGTGCCGAGCGCATTTGGTACATAGGTGATGCTTTCCGTTTAGGCATGACCATGGAAGAAATCTTTGAACTAACTAAGATTGACCTTTGGTTCTTGGTTCAAATCGAAGACCTAATTAAAGAAGAGCAACGTCTAGCTGAAGACGGTTTCTCGGCGTTAGATGCAGCGCGTTTATACGCACTTAAACGTAAAGGTTTTGCTGATGCTCGACTAGCTAAATTGTTAGATGTGTCTGAGTCTGAAATCCGCAAATTACGGGATAAGTTTGATATTCACCCTGTTTACAAGCGCGTTGATACTTGTGCGGCTGAATTCTCAACCAGCACAGCTTACATGTACTCAACGTATGATGAAGAGTGTGAAGCGAACCCAACTGATAACGAAAAAATTATGGTTATCGGTGGTGGTCCAAACCGTATCGGTCAAGGTATTGAATTTGACTACTGTTGTGTTCACGCTGCTCTCGCTGCTCGTGAAGACGGTTTTGAAACTATCATGGTTAACTGCAACCCTGAAACGGTTTCTACCGACTACGACACATCAGACCGTTTATACTTTGAATCTATCACCTTAGAAGATGTACTTGAAATTGTACGTATCGAAAAACCTAAGGGTGTGATTGTTCAATACGGTGGTCAAACACCACTTAAACTTGCTCGCGCATTAGAAGCTGCAGGTGTGCCTATTATTGGTACTTCTCCGGATGCGATTGACCGCGCCGAAGACCGTGAGCGCTTCCAAAAAGCGGTTGAGCGTTTAGGCCTAAAGCAGCCTGAAAATGCTACAGTAACCACAGTTGAAGCAGCGGTTGCTTGCGCTGAAAAAATTACCTATCCATTGGTTGTTCGTCCATCGTATGTATTGGGCGGTCGTGCAATGGAAATCGTCTACGATGAGCAAGATTTACGTCGTTACTTCAATGAAGCTGTGTCGGTTTCAAATGAATCGCCAGTACTGCTTGACCGTTTCCTTGATGATGCGGTTGAGGTTGATGTTGATGCAATTTGTGATGGTGAGAACTTCGTTATCGGTGGCATCATGGAGCACATTGAGCAAGCCGGTGTTCACTCTGGTGACTCAGCATGTTCATTGCCGCCATACTCGCTAAGTCCTGAAATTCAAGATGTTATGCGCGAACAAGCGCGTAAACTTGCATTTGAGTTAGGCGTAGTTGGCTTGATGAACATTCAGTTCGCGGTTAAAGACAACGAAGTTTACCTGATTGAGGTTAACCCACGTGCTGCGCGTACCGTGCCATTTGTGTCTAAAGCTACGGGTGTACCGCTAGCGAAAGTGGCAGCGCGAGTGATGGCTGGTCAAAGCTTAGCTGAGCAAGGATTTACCGAGGAAGTGATCCCACCTTACTACTCAGTAAAAGAAGTGGTATTGCCATTTAACAAATTCCCAGGTGTTGACCCTATCTTGGGCCCAGAAATGCGCTCAACCGGTGAGGTGATGGGTGTAGGTGATACCTTTGCTGAAGCTTATGCTAAGGCTGAGCTAGGCTCGATTAAGGACGTACCTAAGTCAGGTCGTGCGTTGTTGTCAGTTCGTAACTCGGACAAGAAGAAAGTAGCTAAGCTAGCTGCGGAGCTGATTGCTTTGGGTTATGACATAGATGCAACCCATGGTACGGCGGTTGTACTTGGCGAAGCGGGTATTAATCCACGTCTAGTTAATAAGGTATCGGAAGGTCGTCCACACATTCTTGACCGCATCAAGAACGGTGAATACACCTATATCGTAAACACCACTGAAGGTCGTCAAGCAATTGAAGACTCTAAGCAACTGCGTCGTGCGGCTCTGCGTGAAAAAGTAAACTACACCACGACATTAAGCGGTGCGTTTGCAACTTGTCACGGCCACACAGCTGACAGCCGTGCTAAAGTGACTTCAGTGCAAGAGCTACATCAGCGGGTACTTGCTAAGTAAGCTAGCTTGCTTTGCTAACCCCACGAAGGCCGTGTTAACACGGCCTTTTTTTATGCCTAAAAAAGTTGCCGCGTGGTCGTGTTTCATATTGCAATCAGTGGGTTTTCAGTACCACAAAGTGTTTGCTTCATCCCCTTTTTTATTTCCTTCGGGTGCAACTTAATGTGTTTCATATTACAATGCGCCGATTGATGCCCTGCACCTATACGTTGCGGGTAGTTCCATTTCTAAAATTTAACAGGTTGTGAATTTATGAACCAATTTCCTATGACTGCGCGCGGTGCAGAGCTACTTCGTGAAGAATTGGAGCACTTAAAAACGGTAAAACGTCCAGCAATTATTGAAGCCATTGCGGAAGCGCGTGAACACGGTGATTTAAAAGAGAACGCTGAATATCATGCTGCACGTGAAGAGCAAGGTTTCTGTGAAGGTCGAATTCAAGAAATTGAAGCCAAACTATCTAATGCGCAAATCATCGATGTGACTAAAATCGCCAATCACGGCAAGGTCATTTTCGGCTCGACGGTTACCATGCTAAATACAGAAACCGATGCCGAGGTAACTTATCGTATCGTAGGTGATGATGAAGCCGATATTAAGAAGAACCAAATTTCGATTAATTCCCCTATTGCTCGTGGCCTAATTGGCAAGGTAGTGGACGATATAGCGCTGATCCGTACACCCGGTGGTGAGGTTGAATTCGAGATATTAGAAGTCGAATACGTTTAATCTAACCATTGAGTAGACATTAAAAAAGGAGCTTACGCTCCTTTTTTTGTGCTTGGATGGCCGTGATGTAGCGGCTATTTTTTTGGCAAACTAATTTTTTTGTCTTCGGTCGGTCTAAATAGCACTAAGGTATGGCCTATGGTGGTCACTTCGGCGGCTTTTACTTCGCGCACGATGGCATCGATAATCAAGCGCTTGGTGTCACGATCTTCGGTAGCTACTTTTACCTTGATCAGTTCATGAATATTTAGGCTATTGTCAATTTCTGCAATCACACCTTCTGTCAATCCGTTTTGACCGAGCAGAACAACAGGTTTTAGCGAATGGGCCAAACCTTTAAGATATTGTTTTTGTTTTTTTGTTAAATTCATGGATATTTCTTTTAAATAAGGGTTGAATTGTTCTTATTGTACCCTCATCTTTGTGCTAATACTAATAACTGCTCAATGAGGATGAACAATGGCGAAGAGCACTAAGTCAGCCAGTTCAAAACGATGGCTCGATGAGCACGTCAATGATCATTATGTGCAACAAGCTAACCGTTTGGGCCTTCGTTCCAGAGCCGTGTTTAAGCTAGACGAAATCAACCAAAAAGACAAAATCATTAAACCGGGCATGAGCGTGGTGGATTTAGGTGCGGCTCCGGGGAGTTGGTCGCATCGTTGTGTTGAGCTAGTAGGTGATAAAGGTCAAGTGATTGCTTGTGACATTTTGCCTATGGATGCCATTGCCGGTGTTGATTTTTTACAAGGTGATTTTCGCGAAGAAGCGGTTCTTAACGCGCTTTTAGAGCGGATAGGCGATACTAAAGTTGATGTGGTTTTGTCGGATATGGCGCCCAATATGAGTGGCACAAATCAGGTTGATCAGCCAAGAGCGATGTATTTGGTTGAGCTAGCTTTAGATATGTGTCACCAAGTTTTGGCCAAAAATGGCAGTTTCGTCGTAAAGGTATTTATGGGCGAAGGGTATGATGATTTCATCAAATCCGTTCGCACAGCATTTAATGTTGTAAAAACAAGAAAACCAGATTCATCTCGGGCACGGTCGCGAGAGGTCTATATTGTGGCTACTGGTTACAAACTGTAGTAACCTTGGTATGTATTTAATTGTTAAAGAAGAGGTAGCACCTTGAGCGATATGGCTAAAAACCTAATCTTGTGGTTAGTGATCGCCGTTGTATTGATGTCGGTGTTCCAGAGCTTTAGCCCCAGCGATGCGGGCGGTAAGCAAATGGACTACACCACCTTCGTAAAAGAAGTGAGTCAGGGACAGATTCAAGAAGTCCGGATCAATGGTCAAGAAATTAATGGTCTTAAGTCAAACCGTGATCGTTTTGTGACTTACATGCCGACGCGTGATCCAGATTTGTTAAACGATCTAATTAACAACAATGTAAAAGTGTTGGGTGAGCCGCCAGAAGAGCCAAGCTTGCTAACGTCCATCTTTATCTCTTGGTTCCCAATGCTGCTATTGATCGGTGTTTGGGTATTCTTCATGCGCCAAATGCAAGGCGGTGGCGGTAAAGGGGCAATGTCTTTTGGTAAAAGTAAAGCCCGTTTGATGGGTGAAGACCAAATTAAGACAACCTTTGCTGACGTTGCCGGCTGTGATGAAGCAAAAGAAGATGTTGCCGAGCTAGTTGACTACCTAAAAGATCCATCTCGCTTCCAAAAGTTGGGCGGTAAAATCCCAACGGGTGTGTTAATGGTGGGGCCTCCTGGTACAGGTAAAACGTTATTAGCTAAGGCCATCGCTGGCGAAGCTAAAGTTCCGTTTTTCACGATTTCAGGCTCTGACTTTGTTGAGATGTTTGTTGGTGTGGGTGCTTCTCGTGTCCGTGACATGTTTGAACAAGCCAAAAAATCAGCTCCTTGTATTATCTTTATCGACGAAATTGATGCCGTTGGCCGTCAACGTGGTGCCGGTCTTGGTGGTGGTCACGATGAGCGTGAGCAAACACTAAACCAAATGCTGGTTGAAATGGACGGCTTTGAAGGTAACGAAGGTATTATCGTTATCGCTGCGACTAACCGTCCTGATGTATTAGACCCAGCATTACTGCGTCCAGGTCGTTTTGACCGTCAAGTAGTAGTTGGATTACCCGATGTACGTGGTCGTGAGCAAATCCTGAAGGTTCACATGCGTAAAGTACCGCTAGAAGGTGATGTCAACGCTGCGGTAATCGCACGTGGTACGCCAGGCTTCTCGGGTGCCGATTTAGCAAACTTAGTTAACGAGGCAGCCCTATTTGCTGCGCGTGGCAACCGTCGCACTGTGTCGATGGAAGAGTTTGAAAAAGCCAAAGACAAGATCATGATGGGCGCTGAGCGTAAGTCTATGGTCATGACGGAAGAAGATAAAGAATCGACAGCTTACCATGAAGCGGGCCACGCCATTGTTGGCCGTATGGTGCCAGAGCATGATCCTGTTTATAAGGTCAGTATTATTCCACGTGGTCGCGCTTTAGGTGTCACCATGTACTTACCTGAGCAAGATCGTGTTAGCTACAACAAACAACATCTTGAAAGCATGATTTCTAGCTTGTACGGTGGTCGTCTAGCAGAGGAAATCATCTATGGTGTGGACAAAGTATCTACCGGTGCTTCAAATGACATCGAACGTGCCACTGACTTAGCTCGTAAAATGGTGACGCAATGGGGTCTATCTGAAAAAATGGGTCCATTGTTATACGCTGAAGAAGAAGGCGAAGTGTTCCTTGGTCGCACCGCGGCGAAAGTGAAACACATGTCCGATGAAACCGCGCGTTTAATCGACCAAGAAATCCGTTTGTTAATCGACCGAAATTACGACCGTGCTCGTCAAATTTTGGAAGATAACATGGATATCTTACACGCCATGAAAGATGCATTAATGAAGTATGAAACGATTGATGCTAAGCAAATTGATGATCTAATGGCAAGACGCCCAGTTCGTCAACCTGCTGATTGGGCTGAAGATACTAAAAGCGGTGTGGTGAAAGATGAGTCTGTGGACTCAAGCAAACCAGAGTCGACTAGCAGTGAAGAGCCAAAGGCTGCAACCGAGTCGGATTCAACCGAGTCAGATTCAACCGAGTCTAAGGCTGAAACCAGTGCTGAGCAAAATCGTTCGGACGAGGTGAAACTAAAAGACCGCAATGACAACGACAAGTCATCCTTGTTGTAATCAAGGTTTTAACTGAATGAAAAAGCCCGAGGAAACTCGGGTTTTTTGTTTTTACAGCTAATGTAAGCAACACAGAGGTCATGCCATGCAACTGATAAGTGGCAATAAAAAATTGGATTTGACTCATCCGCAGGTGATGGGGATTTTGAATGTGACGCCCGATTCGTTTTCCGATGGCGGGCGCTTTCAGGTGATAGATGCAGCCGTCGAGCAAGCCGAGATAATGGTTAAGCAAGGGGCGAGCATTATTGATATTGGCGGGGAATCAACCCGCCCAGGTGCAGAGCCGGTGGGGTTAGAGCAAGAATTAAGCCGCACGATTCCAGTGATAGAAAAAATTAGCCAAAATCTTGATGTTTGGATTTCAATCGATACCAGTAAAGCCGCTGTGATGCGTGAGGCTGTGGCAGCAGGTGCAAACTTGATCAATGATGTTTGTGCCCTGCAGCAAGAGGGGGCGCTCGCCGCGGCGGCCGCTGCAAACGTACCGGTTTGTTTAATGCATATGCAAGGAGCGCCGCGCTCAATGCAAACGGCGCCGAGCTATCAAGATGTTGTTACCGACATCATGGCCTTCTTTGAACAGCGTATAGCTGCCTGTACCTATGCGGGGATCTCATCTGGTCAAATAATCTTAGATCCCGGTTTTGGGTTTGGTAAATCTTTAGACCATAATTATCAATTATTACAGCGGTTAAGCGAGTTCAAAGCACTGGATTTTCCGCTCTTAACGGGATTGTCAAGGAAGTCGATGTTTGGTGATTGGTTGGGACGCAGTGTCGATCAGCGTCTCGCTGCTAGCCTTGCTGGAGCGCTATTATGCGCGCAACAAGGCGCCAAGATCATTCGAGTGCATGATGTTGAACAAACTTCAGATGTGCTCAAGGTTTTACAAAAAACCATTGAGAGCGAATAACAGGTGCTAAACACTTAGTTAAATTTACCTGCAATACTAAGCTGTGACCTGTTACATTTTACGTCCCTTGAAGGTAAACCAGCAGCGGTGCAGGCTGTTAGTTTATCTCGAGGATAAACACTTACTACACACTCAAATTAAGTTGGGGTCAGACAACAATGACAAGAAAATATTTTGGCACTGACGGAATTCGAGGCAAGGTTGGCGAATATCCGATTACGCCAGATTTTGCTTTGAAACTTGGTTGGGCAGCAGGAAAAGTGCTGGCTAAGCAAGGTACCAGGACGGTACTAATAGGTAAAGACACGCGCATTTCAGGCTACATGTTGGAGTCGGCACTCGAAGCAGGTTTATCTGCCGCGGGCTTAAGCGCTTCTTTGTTAGGGCCTATGCCGACACCTGCGGTGGCCTATTTAACGCGAACCTTCCGCGCGGAAGCGGGGATAGTGATAAGCGCTTCCCATAACCCTTTTTATGATAACGGCATTAAGTTCTTTTCGGCAGATGGCACTAAGTTGGCAGATGAAATTGAGCTGGCAATCGAAGCTGAACTTGAAAAGCCTATCACTTGCGTCGATTCCGCTTTGCTGGGTAAGGCTAAGCGCATCAATGATGCAGCTGGGCGCTATATCGAATTTTGTAAGAGTACCTTTCCTACAAAATACAATTTACGTGGATTAAAGATCGTGGTCGACTGTGCGCATGGCGCAACGTATCACATTGCACCGAACGTATTGCGTGAATTGGGAGCCGAGGTTATCGAGATTGGGTGTCAACCCGATGGTTTAAACATTAACAAACATGTCGGTGCCACCGATACGCGAGCGCTAGCGGCTAAGGTTGTTGAAACCCAGGCGGATTTAGGTATTGCCTATGATGGCGATGGCGATCGTGTGATGATGGTGGATCATACCGGCTATGTTGTCGATGGTGATGAGATTTTATATATCGTGGCGCGAGATGAGCTGCGCCATGGCCGCTTAAAAGGCGGCGTGGTTGGCACTAAAATGTCCAATGTCGGCCTTGAAATAGCGTTTCAAACACTGGGAATTCCATTTATTCGTGCCGATGTCGGCGATCGTTATGTCATGGAAAAGATGCTTCAAAAACAATGGCGTCTAGGCGGTGAAAATTCGGGGCATATTATCTTTGCTGACCATGTATCAACTGGCGATGGCATAGTCGCATCGTTGCAAGTGCTGGCGGCTATGTGTAGCCATCAACTGAGTTTGCATGATACGCGTAAGGGATTACAAATGTTTCCGCAGGTTTTACTCAATGTTAAATTTACGGGTTCGGGTAATCCTCTGGCCAATGAAAAAGTGCAAGCTGAAGTCGAGCGAGTGGAAGCTGAATTAGGTGAACGAGGCCGAGTGCTGTTACGTAAATCGGGTACCGAGCCTTTAATTCGCGTGATGGTAGAAGGTGAGCACGAAGACACGATCAATCAATACGCCCAAGCCATTGCTGAGCAAGTTGTTCAGGCTTGTTAGCTAGATTTTTCAGCAGTTATCTCTAAACCTTATTTAATAGCGCTGCTTATTTAAGCAGTCGCTATTTTTGTCAGGATTTCTCGCATTAAACCCTTGTCATTTTGACTTAGGTTAGTTACTATCAGCGCCGCTTCTGATGAGGGGTTTTCCTTCATTAACAAATAAAAAGCAATTAATAGGTATGGAAAATGTTTGAGATATTACTGGTTATATATCTTTTAGTGTCTTTAGCCTTGGTTGGATTAGTACTAATTCAACACGGTAAAGGTGCGGATATGGGTGCCTCTTTTGGTTCTGGTGCTTCTCAGACGGTTTTCGGTGCCTCTGGCTCAGGTAACTTTTTAACGCGTTCAACGGCGATCCTTGCAACTGCGTTTTTTGTTTTAAGCTTAGTCTTAGGCAATTTATCTACAGGCCAAACTAAGGAAAGTGACGAGTGGAATGATCTTTCAGTTCCTGTTGCAGAAGAAGTAGTTAAACCTAACTCTGACGTACCAGCGGTTGAAAGTGATAACGCGAGCGACGTTCCTCAATAAAATATTTGCCGTGGTGGTGGAATTGGTAGACACGCCAGCTTGAGGGGCTGGTGTCCGTTAGGACGTGAGGGTTCAAGTCCCTCCCTCGGCACCAATATTACCCAATCAATTCGTTTCAATTGATTGCATAGTGTTGTTTACAGCGCTATAATCTCGCCAGTTTTCGGGCGCGGGGTGGAGCAGTCTGGTAGCTCGTCGGGCTCATAACCCGAAGGTCGTTGGTTCAAATCCGGCCCCCGCAACCAACTTTCATGACTCTCATCACGAGAGGTTGTTTTAAGTAACGACTTAGAACAATAGTTTTAAGCCAAGCTTAATTCAGTGGAAAGTGTAAGGCCCCGTTTACGGGGTTTTTTATTATCTGGCCATTTTAAATGGCTAAATATATGGGCTATAAAGCCCTTTTTTTGTTTCTGAAGGAGGCGTAATTGGCTGGTCTAGAACAAAAATTAACGGAAATGTTAGAGCCAAGTATTAATGATTTAGGCTTTGAGTTACTTGGTATCGAATTTCATAGCGCAGGAAAAAACTCCATTTTGCGCATTTATATCGATCATGAAAATGGTATTTACGTGGATAACTGCGCCGAAGTCAGTCACCAGGTCAGTGCTATTTTAGATGTAGAAGATCCTATTTCCACTGAATATACCCTTGAGGTTTCTTCTGCTGGAATGGAAAGGCCATTATTTAAAGTTGAACACTATCAGCAATTCATTGGCGAAGAAGTGAAACTTCAACTGCGTATGCCAATTACCAATCGAAGAAAATGGAAAGGTGTTATCAAAGCAGCACAAAATGACCTTATTACCATTGAAGTGGAAGGTCGTGAAGAAACATTTGCGATGAGTAACATCCAAAAAGCTAACATAGTTCCTAAATTTGACTAACGGGGCGATCAGGAATGAATAAAGAAATCTTACTAGTCGTAGATGCCGTATCTAATGAAAAAGCTGTTCCTCGTGAGAAGATTTTTCAGGCACTAGAAAGTGCACTGGCGACTGCAACTAAGAAAAAATATGAAGGTGACATTGAAGTACGTGTAGAAATTGACCGTAAAACCGGTGAATTTGACACTTTCCGTCGCTGGTTAGTGGTTGATCCTGAAGTTGGGGTTGAGCATCCTTATAGCGAAATCACATACGAAGCAGCGGCGTTTGAAAACCCTGACATTCAAGTGGGTGATTACGTAGAAGACCAAATTGAGTCGGTTAAATTTGACCGCATCACTACCCAGACAGCTAAACAAGTGATCGTACAGAAAGTACGTGAAGCTGAGCGCTCTATGGTGGTAGAACAATACAAAGAGCAAGAAGGTGAGCTAATCACGGGTGTGGTGAAAAAAATTAGCCGTGACACCTTAGTGATGGATTTGGGCAATAACGCTGAAGCGGTGATCCTACGTGACGAAATGTTACCACGTGAGAACTTCCGCCCTGGTGACCGTGTACGTGGTTTGCTGTTTTCTGTTCGTCCAGAAGCACGCGGTGCACAACTTTTTGTCAGCCGTAGCCGTCCAGAAATGCTTATTGAGCTGTTCCGTCTTGAAGTGCCAGAGATTGGCGAAGAGATGATTGAGATTAAAGGTGCGGCTCGCGATCCTGGCTCTCGTGCTAAAATTGCGGTGAAAACCAATGATAAGCGCATTGATCCTATCGGCGCTTGTGTGGGGATGCGCGGTGCGCGTGTTCAAGCCGTCACCAGTGAATTAGGCGGTGAGCGTATTGATATCGTGTTATGGGATGATAACCCAGCGCAATTCGTGATTAATGCAATGGCACCTGCGGAAGTGGCTTCTATTGTTGTGGATGAAGATTCCAACAGCATGGACATCGCCGTTGAAGCAGACAACCTAGCCCAAGCGATTGGCCGTAATGGTCAAAACGTACGTCTAGCGTCACAACTAACTGGTTGGGAGCTAAACGTAATGACAGTGGCTGAACTGCAAGAAAAACATCAAGCTGAAACAGATAAGGTCATATCTTTATTTGTAGATAAGCTAGATATTGATGATGATTTTGCAACTCTACTTGCAGAAGAAGGCTTTAGTACGTTAGAAGAAATTGCTTACGTACCAGTAAATGAGCTTATGGAGATTGATGGTTTAACAGAAGAGATTGTTGACCAACTTCGTGAGCGCGCAAAAGGAGTGCTGACGACAAAAGCACTGGCTGATGAAGAGAACCTTGAAGGCGCGGAGCCAGCAGCTGATCTGCTTGCCCTTGAAGGATTAGATGAGCATTTAGCTTATGTGCTAGCAAGCAAAGGCATTGTGACCTTAGAAGATCTAGCCGAGCAAGGTGTTGATGATATCAGCGAAATCGAAGATCTAGGCGAACAAAAAGCAGGCGAGCTAATTATGGCTGCCCGTAATATTTGTTGGTTTAGTGATGAAGCATAATTAGGTCAGCGGAGGATATAATACCAATGGCAGAAGTAAGTATCGAAACCCTTGCCAAAGAAATTAGTACGCCGGTTGATCGTCTAGTTCAACAGTTTGCTGATGCAGGCATAAATAAGAAAAGTGGCGACAACGTCAACGAAGACGAGAAGCAAGCACTACTTAATCACCTATCAAAACAACATGGTGGTAAGGCTGAGCCAAGTCGCATGACGCTACAGCGTAAAACCAAAACGACTCTAAACGTTGCGAGTACCGGTGGTAAGCAAAAAGCGGTTCAAGTTGAAGTGCGTAAAAAGCGCACCTACGTTAAACGTAGCGCAGCGGAAGAAGAAGCAAGAGCAGCTGAAGAAGCGCGTCTAGCAGCAGAAGCCGAAGCGAAAGCCAAGGCTGAAGCAGAAGCTAAAGCAGCTGCGGCAGCAAAAGCGAAAGCTGAGGCCGAAGCAAAAGCCAAGGCGGAAGCAGCGGCTAAAGCAGAATCGAATAAAGAAGCTAAGCCAGCAGCCAAAAAAGCAGAGCCAGTGAAATCGAAGAAAGCCGAAACACTAACGCCTGAGCAACAAGCAAAAGCGAAAGAAGAAGCCGAACTGCTGAAAAAAGCAGAGCAAGCTGCTTTATTAAAAGCAGAGCGTGAAGCGGAAGCGCTAGCTCAAGAAGCCAAACGTTTAGCGGAAGAAAATGCTAAGCGTTGGGAAGAAGAAGAAGAAAAACGTAAGCGTGAAGAAGAGCAAGCGGATCACCATGTGACAACTTCGCTTGCTGCGCGTGCTGCCGAAGACAAGATTGACTCTCAAGCAGAAGGTCAAGGTCGTCGTCGTAAGAAAAAACCACGTAAAGACAAAGAAGAGCCAGTTGCTCGTCCGGTTAAGGGCAAGCGCGGTAAACGCATGCAACCGCAAGCGCCAACTTCGATGCAACATGGTTTCCAAAAGCCTGCTGCACCTGTTGAACGTGAAGTTAAAATTGGTGAGACCATCAGCGTCGCTGAACTAGCTAACAAAATGGCAGTTAAAGGCGTTGAAGTTATCAAGACCATGATGAAAATGGGCGCGATGGCGACCATTAACCAAGTGATTGACCAAGAAACTGCTGCGTTAGTAGCTGAAGAAATGGGTCATAAAGTTATTCTTACCAAAGAAAACGAGCTTGAAGAGCAAGTAATGGCTGAAGCGCAAGGTAACAAAGAGTTAGCTCCGCGTGCGCCAGTCGTTACCATTATGGGTCACGTTGACCATGGTAAAACATCATTACTTGACTACATTCGTCGTGCAGCCGTTGCTGAAGGCGAGGCCGGTGGTATTACTCAGCATATCGGTGCTTACCATGTAGATACCGAAGGCGGCATGATCACCTTCCTTGATACTCCAGGTCACGCCGCGTTTACCGCTATGCGTTCACGTGGTGCTAAGGCAACAGATATTGTAGTACTTGTTGTGGCGGCTGATGATGGTGTAATGCCACAAACAATCGAGGCAATCCAGCATGCTAAAGCGGCTGATGTACCTCTGATTGTTGCTGTGAACAAGATGGATAAAGAAGCTGCCGATCCCGATCGCGTGAAGACCGAGCTATCGCAACATGAAGTTATCTCAGAAGAATGGGGTGGCGATAATATGTTTGTGCATGTATCAGCTAAAGCGGGTACTGGCATCGATCAGCTACTTGAAACCATCTTGCTACAAGCTGAAGTACTTGATTTACAAGCTTCACCTGTTGGCCCTGCTTCGGGTGTCGTGATTGAATCTCGTCTTGATAAAGGGCGTGGTCCGGTTGCTTCTATCTTAGTACAGCAAGGTGAACTTAAGCGCGGTGATATTGTGCTATGTGGCCTAGAGTATGGCCGTGTGCGTGCGATGCGTGATGAAAACGGTAAAGAAATTGAAGTCGCTGGTCCTTCTATTCCTGTTGAGATTTTAGGTCTTTCGGGTGTACCGAGTGCGGGTGATGAAGCTACCGTAGTACAAGATGAGAAAAAAGCGCGTGAAGTAGCGCTATACCGTCAAGGTAAGTTCCGTGATGTTAAGCTAGCGCGTCAGCAAAAAGCGAAGCTTGAAAACATGTTTACCAACATGGAAGCGGGTGAAATTTCTGAGCTTAACGTGGTACTTAAAGCGGACGTTCAAGGTTCACTTGAAGCGATTTCTGATTCATTAACTAAGCTATCTACAGATGAAGTTAAAGTTAATATTATCGGTCGTGGTGTGGGTGGTATTACCGAAACAGATGCTTCGTTAGCTGCCGCGTCTAATGCTATCATTCTTGGCTTTAACGTACGTGCTGATGCAACCGCACGTCGCTTGATCCAAGCCGAGAGTGTTGACTTACATTACTACAGCGTTATCTATGACTTGATTGATGAAGTGAAAGCGGCCATGTCTGGTCTACTTTCGCCAGAATTCAAGCAAGAAATCATTGGTTTGGCTGAAGTACGTGATGTATTTAAGTCACCTAAGATTGGCGCAATTGCGGGTTGTATGGTGACCGAAGGTCAAGTTAAACGTAGCGCACCAATTCGCGTTCTACGTGATAACGTGGTTATCTACGAAGGTGAGCTTGAGTCACTACGTCGCTTTAAAGATGACGTACAAGAAGTACGTAACGGCATGGAATGTGGTATCGGTGTTAAGAACTACAATGACGTGCGCGTTGGTGACCAAATCGAAGTATTTGAAACAATTGAAGTTAAACGTAGCTTATAATTAGCTATTGTTAATACAGTGATATTAAGGGGGCAATAGCCCCCCTTTTTGTCATAGGTGCAACTTGATTTGATCAAGCGACACCTTCAATGAGTCGTGGTTGAGGCTGTCGAGAGCCTTAAGAGAGAAAAAAATGGCAAAAGAATTTAGCCGCTCACAACGAGTTGCACAGCAAATTCAAAAAGAAATTGCAGGAATTTTACAACGAGATGTAAAAGACCCGCGTATTGGTATGGTGACGGTATCAAGCGTTGAAGTGAGTAAAGATCTGGCCTATGCGTCGGTTTTTGTTACCTTGCTGAACTTTAATGACGACGGTATCGAAGAGTCGATGAAAGGCCTTAAAGAAGCTTCGGGCTATGTTCGCATGCTACTGGGTAAAGCCTTGCGTTTACGCATCGTGCCTGAAATCAAATTCGTTTACGACAACTCACTGGTTGAAGGTTTACGTTTGTCTGGTTTGGTGAGTGAAGCCGTGAATAAAGATAAGCAGAAACAACAGCAATCTGGGCGTGACGAGGAAGAGTAATGGCGAGACGTAGTAAGGGCCGTAATGTTCACGGCGTTTTATTATTAGATAAGCCAACGGGTATATCTTCTAATGATGCGCTGCAAAAAGTGAAACGCATTTATTTTGCAGCCAAAGCGGGACATACGGGCGCATTAGATCCCCTAGCAACAGGCATGTTACCTATCTGTTTAGGTGAAGCCACCAAGTTTTCACAATACCTACTCGACTCTGACAAACGTTACGTGGTGACCGCTAAACTTGGCGTTCGTACCACGACCAGTGATTCAGACGGTGAAGTGGTAAGTGAGCGTCCTGTCGATTTTAGTCATGCCGATCTCATCGATGCGCTTGATAAATTCCGTGGTGACAGCATGCAAGTGCCGTCGATGTACTCGGCATTAAAATATCAAGGCCAACCCCTTTACAAATATGCACGTGAAGGGATTGAGGTGCCACGTGAAGCCAGACCGATCACGGTTTATGAGCTCAAATTACTGCGCTTTGAAGGTGATGAGTTAGAGCTTGAAGTGCACAGCAGTAAAGGTACTTATATTCGTACTATTGTTGATGACTTAGGCGAACTGTTGGGCTGTGGTGCACACGTGATCCAATTGCGTCGGACTCAGGTGAGCACGTACCCGTATGAGCGCATGCTGACTCTTGATCAATTGCAATGTATTTTAGAGCAAGCCCAAGCCAGCGATACGCAGCCGAGTGATGTGCTGGATCCTTTGCTATTGCCACTGGATACCGCCGTATCGCATTTGCCAGAAGTGAATATGCCGGACGTAGTGGCTGAGTATGTAAAACACGGCCAACCTGTGCAAGTGAGTGGTGCACCTGCATCTGGACTGGTGCGCATGACCGCGGGCGAAACACGTTTGTTCCTTGGTGTAGGCGAAATCAATGATGATGGTTTAGTCGCGCCTAAACGCATGGTTAATTATTAAGCCATTGTGAGCCATCATAATGGTCAATAAATATCTATTTGTGGGCTTGTGTTTAAGTGAGCCTACAGGTAGAATCCGCATCTCATTTTACAGCTGAATTAGTGATCGGCTGTAATTCATTTAAATCTATAGATACTGGAGTAGTTATGTCACTAAGTGCAGAAGCTAAAGCAGCAATCGTTGCAGAATTCGCAACAAAAGAAGGCGATACGGGTTCACCTGAAGTTCAAGTTGCTTTGTTAACAAATCAAATCAACCACCTTCAAGGTCACTTTAAGACTCATATCCACGATCACCACAGCCGTCGTGGTCTACTACGTATGGTTAGCCAACGTCGTAAGCTTCTAGATTACCTAAATCGTAAAGATTCAGAGCGTTACGCTGCTCTAATCGCTAAATTAGGTCTACGTCGTTAATTTCGACTTAGATAGACAAAAGGAGCCTAACAGGCTCCTTTTTTGATCCAACGGTTTTTTTGTCAGCCAGCTCGGCTTACTTTATTGCGATAAGCCAAAAAAATGCAATGCAGACTGGCTAAGCTGTATTTGAATAATATGATTTCAAAAACTTATACAGTATAATTACACGCGAAATTAACGACCCAAAATTTAAAGGATGATTCATGCTGAATCCGATAGTTAAAACCTTCCAGTATGGCCAACATACTGTCACTCTTGAAACGGGCGCAATCGCTCGTCAAGCAACTGCTGCCGTAATGGTTAGCATGGATGATACTGCTGTATTTGTATCTGTTGTCGGCAAAAAATCGGCTGAGCCAGGCCGTGACTTTTTCCCTCTAACGGTAAACTACCAAGAGAAAACTTACGCAGCAGGTAAGATCCCTGGTGGTTTCTTCAAACGTGAAGGCCGTCCAAGTGAAGGCGAAACACTAACAGCACGTTTAATCGATCGTCCAATTCGTCCATTATTCCCTGATGGCTTCAAAAACGAAGTTCAAATCGTATGTACTGTGGTTTCGGTAAACCCTGAGGTTCACCCTGATCTAGTGGCTATGATTGGTGCGTCTGCTGCATTAGCCATTTCAGGTATGCCTTTCGGTGGTCCAATCGGTGTTGCTCGTGTTGGTTACAAAGACGGTGAGTACCTACTGAACCCGACTAAGACTGAATTAGAAACAAGCCAATTAGACCTTGTTGTTGCGGGCACCAAAGACGCAGTGCTAATGGTTGAATCAGAAGCTCAGCTATTGTCTGAAGACGTGATGCTAGGCGCGGTGGTATATGGCCACGACGAGCAACAAAAAGTTATCGATGCGATCAATGAATTTGCCACTGAAGTAGCTACTCCTGCATGGGATTGGGTTGCTCCAGTTGAAAATACAGCGCTGAAAGATAAAGTTAAAGCATTAGCCGAAGCGAAGTTGGTTGAAGCATACCAAATCAGCGAAAAAGCAAAACGTTATGATGTTATCTCGCAAATCACTGAAGAAACAGTAGCGCAGCTTGTCGCTGAAGATGAAACTGTTGATGCCAAAGAAGCGGCTGAGATTGTGCATGATGTAGAGAAAACCGTTGTACGTAGCCGTATTATTGCGGGTGCGCCACGTATCGATGGTCGTGAACCAGATACGGTTCGTGCACTTGACGTGAAGACAGGCGTATTACCACGTACTCACGGTAGCTCGCTATTCACTCGTGGTGAAACGCAAGCGCTGGTGACTTGTACCTTAGGTACTGAGCGTGATGCGCAAAACATCGATTCACTAATGGGTGAGCAAAAAGATTACTTTATGCTGCACTACAACTTCCCTCCATACTGTGTGGGTGAAACCGGTATGATTGGCTCGCCTAAGCGTCGTGAAATTGGTCACGGTCGTCTAGCGAAGCGTGGTGTACAAGCGGTTATGCCAACACTGGCTGAATTCCCTTACACAGTGCGTATCGTATCTGAAATTACCGAATCAAATGGTTCGTCTTCAATGGCGTCTGTTTGTGGTAGTTCACTTGCGCTAATGGATGCGGGTGTACCACTTAAAGCTTCTGTTGCGGGTATCGCTATGGGTCTGGTTAAAGAAGGCGACAACTTCGTTGTTCTTTCTGACATCCTAGGCGACGAAGATCACCTAGGTGATATGGACTTTAAAGTAGCAGGTAGCAGCGAAGGTATTACTGCTCTGCAAATGGATATTAAGATTGAAGGTATCACACGTGAGATCATGGAAGTTGCCTTGACTCAAGCTCGTGGTGCTCGTCTGCATATTCTACAAGTGATGGATCAAGCTATCTCTGGTGCACGTACTGAAATTTCTGAATTTGCACCTCGTATCCACACTATCAAGATCAACCCAGAGAAAATTCGTGATGTTATCGGTAAAGGCGGCGCAACGATTCGTCAACTTACCGAAGAAACTGGCACGACGATTGAGATTGATGACGACGGTACGGTTAAAATTGCTGCAACCGATGGCGAGCAAGCCAAAGATGCAATTAGCCGCATTGAAGCCCTAACGGCGGAAATCGAAGTGGGTCGTATCTACTCAGGTAAAGTCGTTCGTCTTGCTGATTTTGGTGCGTTTGTGAATATCCTACCGGGTAAAGATGGCCTAGTGCACATCTCACAAATTTGCCAAGAGCGTGTGCAAAACGTCTCTGATCACCTGAAAGAGGGTGATGAAGTGAAGGTGAAAGTACTAGAAGTAGATCGTCAAGGTCGTGTACGTCTAAGTATTAAAGAAGCATTAGCTGAGTCAGCTCCTGCTGCAGAAGCACCAGCAGCTGAATAATATTTCTGCCTAAGTGTACTAAAGGAGCCTGATTGGCTCCTTTTTTTTGCTTTAATTTCTTTACTTTAAGACGGGGATCAGCCAGTCTCTGCTTAGAATAATGCTTGTATCAACATTTCGTTTCAGTTATCACCAGCGATACAAGTAGGACGGGAGGAATTTAATGAATAAATGGGTTTTAGCCATGTTAGCCGTAGCCGGTTTGTTAACTGGTTGTGCGACGAATACCGCAAGTGTGAACAGTCCCCAATCCTTAGTATTGGCTGTGCCGTTACAAGTGACTTACCAAAGTGAATTGAAACTAATTCGTCTTGGCCAAATGATTAACTCTCCCGATGTGGACAGCGAAAAGCTCGCGTTATTATTTTATGAGCGCGGTGCAACCTATGATCAACTAGGAATGACGTCATTAGCGCGTTTTGATTTTAACCAAGCGATCAAGGTAAAGCCTGACTTTGCTGAGGCATACAATTATTTAGGTGTTTATCTCACCCAAATGCAAGAGTTTGATGAAGCATTTGAAGCCTTTGATTCGGTGCTTGAGCTACAGCCAGAACACCAATACGCCTATATGAATCGAGGCATTGCGCTATCCTATGCCGGAGCCGATACCCTCGCACTCGCCGATTTAGAAGCCTTTGTGGCGTTTGAGCCATCGGAGCCGTATCGTAACATCTGGTTATATTTGGTTGAGCGCCGCCTTGCACCGGATGCCGCGCTAACACGGTTAGCTAACAATGCGGCTCGTCATCAAACCGATGAATGGGGCTGGCGGATCGTAGATTTTTATACCGGTAAAATTAACGAGTCTGATTATATTGGCTCGGTAACTCAAGGTATTGAAGACAACCAAGGGCTGGCTGAGCGCTTATGTGAAGCGTATTTCTATTTGGCGAAATGGTATCAAGCGCAGGGCAATGACGTGCTTGCTGCTAGTTTTTACAAACTTTCGTTAAGCAATAATGTGTATGAGTTTATTGAGCATAAATATGCGTTACTTGAACTCGATTTGTTGGCACAAAAGCACAGTAATTTACGCTAAATTATCGCTGCACTTAAGCTAGAATGACTCAGTTGTGTTAACGGGTTGGTGAGTATTGACTCACCAACCAGAGCGCTTTTTATTATCCTGTTTTTGCTAATCCCGCAATGTGGTACCAATAGCCATTACATTCATCCGCAGCTAACGTATAGGGCTTATAGTGGGCAAATTGCTGCTTGAACAATGAGGTAACCCCTAGGCTTGCACTGTCTTCAGGGCTGATCCTGACAATATCTGCTAACTCATTCAATTGCTTCGTTTCATTGAGTAAATTACAACGCAGCCCTGATTGGGTTTGAATACCATTGAGTACAAACAGGGGTTGTTGCTCTTGGGTGTGCATCACGCGCCCTTGCGGGTAGTTAATGCAGCAAAGTTCACAATCATCTTTGGCTTTGTTCTCGCTACGGGCGGTAAAGCATCGCGCCGAGTAGGCCAGTGGCATATGACCCCAAGCAAACACTTCGACTTCAAATTGATCACGTATGCCTAAGGCTTCACAATCAGCGAGCAAGCTGCGCAGCCAATCAGCGGAAAGCTCTACCGGCATCACCCAGCGCTTCATCCCTTTGCTTAATAGAAATTGGATCACACTGGCGTTGTAGCAGTTGATAGCGGGGCCGCAGACAAACGGGACGTTTTGTTCGGCTAACAGCTGAACTGCGCCCAAGTCGTTGGCTTCCACCATAAATTGCCCGTTGTCACAAAGCTCTTTAAGGACACGTACCTCAGACGGCGCTTCAAGTAAGGCCATGGTCGACAAAATAATTTGTTTATCGGTATTGGCGGCCAGATCCTTCGCCAAGGCAATCCAGTCTTTTGCCTTTAGCTCACGGCGCTTACTGCAAACGGTCTCACCTAAATAGATGATGTCGGCGTCCGACGTTAAGGCTTGCTGATAAAAATCCGTTACGGTTTGTTTTGGCCAGAAATACAATATCGGCCCGAGTGAAATCTTCATGCTTGCTCCTATTGCCATGCCTTGTGATAAGCGCCTAAGGTGGTGGTGCTGCCTTCGGAAACTTTGTCTAAGGCATTGTTCCAAGCGGGGGTAACTTGGTATTGCTCTGGCGCTTGCTGATAAGTATCTATGGCTTGGCGCCATACTCGGGTAATTTGCTCAACATAAGCTGGGCTGCGCTGACGGCCTTCAATTTTGACCGCAGCGATGTTGGCTTTGAACAGCTCAGGCAGCAGGGCTAAGGTGTTTAAACTGGTCGGCTCTTCTAGGGCATGGTACAAGCTATCTTCGACCTTAAAGCGGCCCTTGCACAAGGTCGGGTAGCCGGTTTTTTCATCGTGTTGATATTTATCGATCAACACCCCACTGAGGCGAGATTCCAAGCCATTTGGGGTTTCCTGCCAGCGAACAAATTTAGCCGGAGAGCAAGCGCCAACGGTGTTGGGGGATTCTCCGGTGACATACGAGGACAAATAACAGCGTCCTTCAGCCATGATACACAAGCTACCAAAGGCAAAAACTTCTAGCTCTATGTTAGTTGCCCTAGCCAGTTGTTTAACTTGATGAATAGACAGGACGCGTGGCAATACAACTCGAGAGACATTGAAGTTTTGTTGGTAGAACTCAATGGCCGGTGCGTTGGTTGCAGAAGCTTGCACCGAAAGGTGAAGATCAAGCTCAGGATAACGTTTAGTTGCGTACTCAAGCGCGGCAATATCGGCCACGATCACGGCATCGGCACCCATTTCGGCGCATTTATCGATGGCCTTAAACCAACGCTGTTGCTGACCTGGGTGAGCAAAGGTATTGATGGCAACATGCAACGCTTTGTTGTGGGATTTTATATAGTCGACCCCTTGCTGCAATTTCTTATCGGTAAAGTTCAAACCTGCAAAATGGCGAGCATTGGTGTCATCTTTAAAGCCGATGTAAACCGCATCTGCGCCATTGTCGATGGCGGTTTTGAGCGCGGGTAAATTCCCCGCGGGACAGAGAAGTTCCATATTAGTGCCTTTCATATTTCAATCTCGGCATTGTAGGGATTGCCTAAGCCGGTCATTTTGATGCAGGGCAGGGTTGCGCAGGTTTTATGGTATTTGTTTGATTTAATACAGGGACGCTTGGCGTTAACTGCTCAATAATGGCAATTTTTGTCCGATCAGGAATGTTATGTTAGCGCAACTTCATCATCAATTAGTTAAGCTTGGCCCTCAAGTGCTACGAGTGCCCGCCCAAACGGTTCCCTTCGCAGTGCAGCGAGTATTGCTTGAGAACGCATTAAATACACTGCTTGCCTCTAGTATCGAAGACGAAGAGCTCGACTTTCTTATCGATAAATGGCTTAAGGTCTGTATCAGTGATCTAAACTTGGCTTGGTGTATGACATTGCAACAAAACCGCATTGTGGTTGCCGATGCCAATCAAAGCCATGACGTGCTATTTCAAGGGCAGCTAAATGACTTGATCTTAATTGCTGGACGCAAGGAAGATGCAGATACTTTATTTTTCCAACGCCGACTAAAAATTGAAGGCGATACCGAATTAGGCTTAGAGGTTAAAAACCTACTTGATGGTTTTGATATGACATTACTACCTAAGCCCGCTTTACAAGGGATTGCTGCACTCGCTAATTTTGTCGAGCAAGGTCTCACCCCGGTTCAAAATGGCTCTGGTGGACTGGCAAGCAAATTAAAATTAGTTCCCTAACACTGTGAAATATGCGCGTTTTTTGTTCTATTTTTGTGCCATTACACACTTTAGCGCTTCCAGTTGGTAATTAGTTAAAGATAATCGTAGGCTAGCACCATCAATGTAATGGTGGTGGACATGATAGCTCGAAATGTATTTCGATTATTAGTGCTGGTATTTGTCTTTTTTGTGACGATGACATTCGTTACGGAACAAATCCTGCCTTGGCAAAAAGCGCAAGTTATCAGCCAGCATTTAATCCAAAGCTATTTTCCAGCTGGGGCAGAGTTTAGCGGCGCACTCATTTACCTCATGTTAGTGTTTAGCGCTGCCTTAGTTTTGATTGCGATTGTCGGCTTATTGTTGTTCTGGAGCTTGGCTCGTTGGCTTTTCTTGTTCGGTTATGGCGTTTTGATCATCATTAACTGGTTAACGCAGTCACCTATGATGCTCAGTTACCTTGCTAATCTCTTTACTCACCTTAGCTCTATTACCGGTGGTTTTATTATCTGCGCGGTGTTTTTTACCAATGTACGCCATTATTTTATCTCCGAACGGAAAATTTGGAGTAAGCGCTAGGACGAATCCAAAAATCCCTTGTTATTTGTCGGTAAATAGCATAAAAACATTCCATTAATAAGAATAATTGTGTTACCACTGGGTGCTAACGTCCTTCTTGTTAGCATAAAATTCCGATGTTTTCCCATTGGGTGGTATTTTATAGAAGTAACCTGGATGTATTAATATGAATAAGCTTTTCTCCGACCGTATCTCAGATGTTCCACAATCCTTCATCCGTGAAATCTTAAAAGTGGCTGTCGACCCGAGCATCATTTCATTTGCGGGCGGGTTGCCAAATCGTGATTTATTTCCGGTCGAAGCGTTAAAAAAAGCTACCTTAGATGTCTTTGACAGTGCGGGTAAAGATATTCTGCAATACAGCAATACCGAAGGTTATCTGCCATTAAGAGAGTACATAGCTAAGCGCTACAAAGATCATGAAGGGTTAGAGATAGATCCTAGCGAAATCCTAATTACCAGTGGCTCACAGCAGGGGCTGGATTTATTGGGTAAAACCCTTCTCAACGAGGGCGATGATGTGATCATCGAAGAGCCTGGTTATTTAGGGGCCATTCAGGCTTTTTCGGTTTATAAATCAAAATTCAATCCGGTGCCGGTCAGTGATACAGGGCTGGATGTGGCGTCTTTTGAGCAAACCTTAAACAAGGTTAATGCCAAATTGTTTTACGCTGTGCCTAATTTCCAAAATCCATCGGGCGTTTCTTACCCTGAGCAAAATCGCCATGATGTGGCAGCTGCCTTGGCGAAAACCTCAACCTTACTGATTGAAGACAATCCATATGGCGATTTACGTTTTTCAGGTAAACCCGCTAGCTCGTTCCGTAAGTTGATTCCAGAGCAAACCGTATTACTGGGCTCTTTCTCTAAGACAGTCGTACCTGCGTTTCGTTTGGGGTGGATTGTGGCACCAAAGGCGTTGATGGAAAAATTGGTTATTGCTAAGCAAGCTTCTGATTTACATACAAACTACTTCTCACAACGGGTGTTATTTGAGTTTCTATCGCAAAATGATCTCGATGCTCATGTTGCTAATATCATTAAGGTATATGGTGAGCAAAAAGACGCGATGGAGCAGGCGATTAAAAAGTATTTTCCACCTCAAGTTAAATGTACCCAACCAGAAGGCGGTATGTTCTTGTGGGCGACCTTACCAGAAGGCATGGATGCACGAGCCTTGTTTGACTTAGCGATTAAGGAAAAAGTTGCTTTTGTACCCGGCGCGCCTTTTTATGTTAGCACCACGGAAACCAACACTTTGCGTCTGAACTTCTCAAGTGTGGATCCGGCGACCATAGAAGAAGGCATCAAGCGGTTAGGTAAGGTGATCGCCTCGCAGCTTTAATCGAGAACGCTAACGAGCCACCGTAAGGTGGCTTTTTTATGACACTTTTGTTTCAATAGATTCTAAATCGTATTCCCTTCGGCTTAGTAAATCCTACCGTAACTAAAATAGTAATTGGTTTATTTATCTTTATTTGATTAATTTAAATCGAATTGGATGCAATCCTATCTAAGTTGTACTAAATTGTTGCCATTGTCCTCGATGACAATTTGGGTCAGAGCTAAGCCTTTAACAATAATATTATTAGCTCACTGTTTTTTTATCGGGCCGTACATCCAGAATCAAGGAGTGTTCGGTGAACATAGTAATAATTAGTGGTAGTCAAAGAAAAAATTCATCTGCTAACGCAGTGGCACAGGCCATCTCAATCAGGGCGAAAGCCTCGAATGATGTGGTAAATTGCCGCCTAATCAACTTATCCAAACTTAGCATTCCTCTATGGGATGAAGATCTTTGCAAAGAAATCGATCACTGGCTTGACGATTGGTACGATACCCATCGACTGCTACAACACGCCGATGCTGTTATTGTGGTTAGCCCTGAATGGGAAGAAGTCACTTTAAAGAATTTCTTTGCCCTTTGCGAACGCTCTGAATTAACGGCCTTACCGGGGTTAGTGGTGCGGATTGCCAGTACTTGTCGCGGTGCGTTTTCTGCACAGGAGCTGAGATTAAGCAATTTTGTGTTTAATCGTCTTTGTTTCGTGTTAGATCATATTGTGGTAGCCACCACGGACGAAGTGATTAAATGTAAGCAAGAAGATTATCAACTTGATGGTCTAAGTGCTGAGCGATTGGATTATGGTTTTAAACTGTTACGTTGTTTTGCCAATGGCGACACGCCCATTGCGCAGGTGATGCAACCTCATCATAAGGTGATGCTGCCTAAAGAGCCTGCTCGTCGTACGTTGCTGGCGTACCAGTAGGAAGGAAGCGCAGAGTTAGTAGATTTGCTACTAACTCTTGTTGTTTTCCTGTGTGGTATCTTCGGCTTTGTTTGTCGCGACTGGATTATCATTACACAAGTAGACACGGCTTGAGCTAAAAGGGCTCAACGGAATGTCGGCTTCTGTCTTGGGCTCAGCGGGTGGATGTGAATGACAAACTAGCCAATCTTGTTCTATTTTGCCAATTAGGCGATAAGCAATCACAACGGCTATGATGCCAAAAATCATGGTGCCGAGAGCTTGGCCGTATAAGACCCCACTAGGCCCATACCAAAGGGCTCCCAAGTAGACAAAGGGAATCGTACCTAAGGTCGATTTACCCACATTGAGTAAAGTAGAGTAGCTGGCAAAGCCCAAGTTATTAAAAGAAGCATTGGCAATAAACTGACCACCGGAAAAAACAAAACTGACTGCAATCGCCTGACAAAATAGCCTGACAATACTGGCTCCATCTGCACCCACACCAAATGCGGCAATGATTAGCTCCTGCGCAAACGCCAAGCACATGGCCGCTGTGAGTACATATAAAGTGACAAACTTGAGTGATTCATTCAGCGTTGCTCTCACCCTATCGAATAAATTAGCACCATAGTTCTGGCCAATAATAGGGCCAATTGCACCGGATAAGGCGAAAATCATGCCAAAAGCAACGGGCAAGATCCTACCGACTACCGCCCAGCCGGCAACATAGCCATCACCAAATTGGGCAAATTCAGCGGTGACGTACGCATTACCAAAAGGGGTGGCAATATTGGTCAAAATACCGGGGCCAGCAATGGCCACAATAGGGCGAATATCTTGTTTAAAGTTTGCCCAATGAAAGCGACCAATCAGTCTATGTTGAAAATGCGCGCCATAAAACCCGACCGCTAAAACGGCAAATCGAGCGAGTACAGAAGCAATGGCCGCACCTTCTAGCCCCATACCCAGTGCAAAAATAAAGAGGGGATCAAAGGCCGCATTAACCGCCCCTCCCGTTAGGGTTGAATACATGGCTTTTTTAGCATCGCCAACAGCGCGTAGCGCCGCCCCCATATTCATGGCCAGACATAAAAATGGCAAAGAAGGTACCAAGATACGCAGGTAGCTAGTGGCGTAAGCTAAGGTATCACCGGTAGCGCCAAGCAAGGCGAGTAACTCTGGCACAAAGCACCACATGAGTGCGCTAAAGAGGCTGGTTAATAAGAAACCAAAAACGGCAATATTGATGGCAAACCGCCGTGCTTTTTCACGATCTTTTTGACCGATTGAACGAGATACCAGCGCCGACATGGAAATAGAAATACCTATGGCAACGGAAGTGGTAAAAAACGAAAGCGTACCGGCATAGCCTATGGCGGCGGCTAATTCTACTTCCCCTAATAAGCTAATAAAGAATAAGTCAATTAAATCAACTAGAAACAATGCGGTAAGACCAATGGCATTGGTCGATGACATCACTAAGATATGCTTAAAGATGGAGCCGTGGGTGAACTTAGCTTGGGGCATAGTTGCTCACTAAGGGAAAAATGACAACTGTCAGTGTAAAAGGCGTAAGGGAAAAAGTCACCGCCCAATTGGGTGGTGACTTGAATCAATTAAGGGTGAAGACGCAAGAACTTAGCTTGTAATTGCTCAGGCGTTTCAACATGGTCGGGATCTGGGATGATGCAATCAATAGGACACACGGCAACACAGGTGGGTTTATCGTAAAACCCCTCACACTCAGTGCACAGGTCGGGATCGATTTCATATATTTCAGCACCAAACGAGATCGCCGTATTAGGGCACTCGGGATCACACATATCACAGTTGATACATTGATCTGTGATCAATAAAGCCATTCGCTAATCCTTAGTCCGCTTAAGCAGATTTTGCTTGGTGCGGATTACGGGTATCGGCATTTTCCGGTAGATTGCGCATCAGTAGGGCAAAATCTAGCTCGATATCATCTGGTAGTGGAATATAAACGATATGACCCGATCCTTTCGCATCATCGATGGCTTCGCCTTTTCGGTTTTGCATCTGCTCTAAGGTAAAGGTGATATTACCTTTTGGCGTCATTAGCTCCATGCTGTCGCCAAGCAGGAATTTATTTTTCACCGTGACTTCAACCAAGCCTGTTTGCTCGTTACGCCCGGTGATTTCACCCACAAATTGCTGATAAGTACTTACCGAATAGCCGTAATCATAATTTTGGTATTCGCTGTGATTATGGCGACGTAAGAAACCTTCGGTGTAGCCGCGATGAGCTAGGCTTTCTAGGGTTTGCTTAAGGCTAGGATCAAATGGACGTCCGGCTACAGCGTCATCAATGGCTTGCTTATAGATTTGTGCGGTTCGCGCACAGTAGTAAAAGCTTTTGGTACGACCTTCAATCTTTAATGAATGCACACCCATTTTAGTTAGGCGTTCAACGTGTTCAATGGCACGAAGATCTTTTGAGTTCATGATGTAGGTACCATGCTCATCTTCAAAAGCCGGCATGTATTCACCGGGGCGACCTTGCTCTTGTAGCAGCACGACTTGATCGGAAGGTTTACCTGCGCCTAGGGTCGGCTCAATATCTTGCTCACTAGGGGTATAAATTTCAGGTTTAACCGCGACAATGTCACCCACTTCATTTTCGGTAGCTTCATGGGTGTCGTATTTCCAACGACAAGAGTTAGTGCAGGTTCCTTGGTTAGGATCGCGCTTATTAATGTAACCCGATAGTAAGCAGCGGCCCGAGTAAGCCATACACAGCGCGCCGTGAACAAACACTTCTAATTCCATTTCGGGGGCATGTTCACGAATGTCTTCAATCTCTTCCAGTGATAATTCACGGGATAAGATAACGCGCTCAACGCCTTGCTGTTGCCAAAACTTAACCGTAGCCCAGTTTACCGCATTGGCTTGCACCGAAAGGTGAATAGGCATGTGTGGGAAATGTTCACGTACCATCATGATTAAACCTGGATCAGACATGATCAGCGCATCTGGGCCCATATCAACCACGGGTTTCATATCGCGAATGAAGGTCTTAAGCTTAGAGTTATGAGGTTGAATATTACATACCACATAAAACTTCTTGCCTAAGGCATGGGCTTCATTAATGCCAATTTGTAAATTTTCGTGATTGAATTCATTGTTACGCACGCGTAACGAATACCTTGGCTGACCTGCATACACGGCATCTGCTCCATAAGCAAAGGCATAGCGCATGTTTTTTAAGGTGCCAGCAGGTGACAATAATTCAGGTTTAAACATAATTAATCTCTTTGGTCTGATATCAAGTCAGGGTTAAACCACTTACTGGTTTAATGGGGCGCAAATTTTACTGGCTTTACCCACACAAAGCAAAGGGTATTGATGACGAGTTAATAAGGCTAGAGCTTGCTGAAATAAGTGTTTGAGTTTTAAAGATAGAAAAGAGAAAGAAGGAGCGTGACCTGCGATAGCAAGCCACGCCAAAGCCTTGGTTTAGCGAGCGCCAAACAGCATTAAGCCCGGTACGACAAAGAAGGTGCCAAGCACATAGCTAAAGGCCAGCATTTTGTTTTTGGAGCCAACTTCGGCAAGACGCTCAGCGGCAACCACGGGTAGGTCACGTAAAAACGGCAGGCCATAGATAAGGATAACGGCTAAGAAATTAAACAAAAAGTGTACTAGCGCTATGGTCAATGCTGCTTCCGCTGCTGCACCAGTAATGGCGGTGGCAGCGAGTAAAGCGGTGATTGTGGTCCCGATATTTGCGCCTAAGGTAAATGGGTAAATTTGGCGAGTGCTAAACATTCCTGAGCCAGCAAGGGGGATCATTAAGCTGGTGGTGGTTGAAGACGATTGCACCATCACAGTGACTAAAGCACCGGAACAAATCCCCGTTACCGGACCTTTACCTATGGCATTGTGTAACACATTTTTAGCTCGGCCAACCAGTACGCGTTTAAGTACTTTACCTAGGTAGGTCACCGAAAACAAAATGATCAGAATACCGGTAACAACCATGGCGATACCTACCGCCTTGCCGGGTAAGAAAGACCATAAATCATTGATCAAGCTAACCGTTGGTTTGGTTAAAGGCTTCATGAAATCAAGCCCTTTCATGGAAACATCGGCGCTGCCTGCCATTAGGTGAGCAAGGAAGGAGGCCAGCTTTTCCAAAATCCCAAACATCAGCTCGAGAGGTAAAAAGATAGCAACCGCGAGTAGGTTAAAGAAATCATGTACGGTAGCAGCACTAAAGGCGCGTTTAAAATCTTCTTTTTCACGAATATGACCAATAGACACTATGGTGTTTGTAATGGTTGTGCCCATGTTTGCACCCATGATCATAGGGATAGCAATAGAGATAGGCAGACCGCCGGCAACTAAACCGACAATGACCGCTGTGACAGTAGAAGATGACTGCACTAATGCGGTGGCAAGGGTGCCCAATAATAGAGCGACAAAAGGATTGTTGGCAAACTGGAAGATTTGCTCAGCTCCGCTGGCTCCACCAGAAAAGATTTTAAAACCACTACTGACAGTACTGACAGCAATTAACATAGCGTAGACCAGTGCCACTACTGCAAGCCAATTTAAGGTATTTTGTATGACTTGCTTACCCTGATTCATTTTCATTTTTCGCTTCCTATCACTAGCGCAGAGCTTTTGTTTAATGCCACTGCGTTAGGTTTGAGTATGGTTTTACCTTAGGTTTAACCTCAGGTTGCACCCCAATTCCTGTTTAGGCGCTACTTAAGCTTTTAACCATCACTTAGCGATTCATCGGGTACCTATAAGAGTATCTCAATGACTCTATTGCCAAGTGAAAGCTAACACCTTAGGTGATGTTTCAGTTTTTTGACACGCGGATTACAGCAGAAAAATGTGACAGAAATATTTCACTGCATAACCTGTGTTTTCGTAAACGGGCGCATTTTGCAGTGATTTGCAGACAATTAACAGCTTAATTGATCTAAAACAGTTATGAAATTAGATAAAGGTTTGTTGAATATTCTGTTTTTTGCTATTTTTGCAGTGTTAAAATCGAGTTTTACAAATAATATAAATACAATATAGTGGTTTATACCTATGGCAATGACAACAGATGCAACAGAACCAGCGCCTTCTAACCGAAAAAACAAAAGGTTACTAAAGGCTTTAGATAGTATTGAGCGGATCGGTAATAGATTACCCGATCCAGCGGTACTTTTTTTAATCGCTTTATCGATTGTAGCGCTTTTATCTTGGCTGCTTTCTAGCTTTACTTTTACTGAATTAGATCCTCGCACCAATGAAGCCATCTATGTGACTAACCTATTAACCGGTGAAAGGGTCGCAGACTTTTTGGCAAACATGGTGACCACGTTTACCAGCTTTGCGCCTCTTGGGGTGGTACTAGTGGCCATGCTAGGTGTTGGGGTTGCCGAGCATTCGGGCTTTATTAATTCAGGTTTAAAGTTGTTGCTTAAGGTGACACCTGAAAAACTGCTGACACCCTCCATTATTATGGTTGGGATCATTAGTCATACCGCAACCGATGCCGGTTATGTGTTAGTGATTCCACTGGCAGGGGTGATATTTCATGCGGCTGGACGTCATCCTCTGGCGGGTATTGCAGCGGCTTTTGCTGGTGTGAGTGGCGGTTTTTGTGCGAACTTTATCCCTTCCGCTATCGACCCATTACTGCAAAGCTTTACCCAAAGTGCTGCGCAAATTGTGGCACCTGACATTCAAATTAATCCGCTTAATAACTGGTTTTTTGCTTCGGCTTCAAGCCTGTTGATTATGTCGGTTGGTTGGTACATTACCGACCGTATTATTGAACCAAGATTGCGTGACACCAAAGTTGATGGTGATCCGGCTGATATCCCAACCTTTGAAGATATCACCAGTAAAGAGCGCGGTGCTTTTTGGTTAGCCACTGGGGTGATGTTACTTGGTGTTGCTGTTTTAGTTTATGCAAGTGTCCCAGCGGACAGCCCGATGCGAGCGCCAACCGGTGAGTTAGCCGTGTTTAGTGCGCCCTTGATGCGCTCTATTGTGCCGCTGATTTTCTTGCTGTTTGTGATCCCTGGCATTGTCTATGGTGTGCGAGTGGGCACCTTTAAAAGCTCAAAAGATGTAATAGCGGCGATGAGCAAGTCAATGGGCTCGATGGCTTATTATATTGTAATGGCGTTTTTCTGTGCCTTGTTCATTAAAGCCTTTGCCGACTCTAATATTGGTGCGCTGCTGGCGCTAAAAGGAGCGGATGCACTTAAATCATTGGCATTACCCTCGGGGGTAACCATAGTCGCGATGGTCTTTTTAACGGCGGCGGTTAACCTGTTTGTTGGCTCTTCATCGGCAAAATGGGCGTTGATTGGCCCCATTATGGTGCCTATGTTGATGCAACTGGGTTTGTCTCCGGACTTAACTCAAGCGGCTTATCGGGTAGGTGATTCGAGCTCGAACATTATTACCCCATTAATGCCGTACTTTCCTCTGGTTGTTGTCTATTGTCAGCGTTATGTTAAGAATACCGGTCTTGGCACATTAATGGCTATGATGCTGCCTTATTCCATCGCTTTACTGCTGATTTGGACCACGTTCTTACTTATCTATTGGGGTTTAGGTTTCCCGCTAGGCATACAAGCCAGTTACAGTTTTCCTGCTCTCTAACTTTTGTCGGCCGTGGCTTTTGGTGACAACAGCCATATCCCTGCAACATGGCTATTAGCTTAGGTTTTCTAGGCTAATAGCTTGGTTGCTTCGGGTAGCCTTGCTTGCAGTATGTGCTCCGATAAGATGTAAAGCTGGCTATGTTGACTTTGCTTTGCCTGCTTTTTAGCTTGCGAAGCCAGCTCTGTGATGTACTCCGAGGAGCCGGTATAATTTTCGGGAATTGAGACCACGCCAACCGCGAGCCCCATGATAGGAAAAAAGCGGGTTTGGCCTTCGCGATCTAGGCCACTGATGCCTTGTTGTAGTAGGTGTTTGGGTTTATATAGTTGCGTGATTTTTTGATCAAATTCAGCAATGACTCTCTCACAGCTGGCTTGCCAGTTAGCCTCTCTAAGCAGTGCAATAAAATCATCACCCCCAACATGACCGAGGAAGTTTTGATCTTTATGTAATTGTTGCTTGAGGATGTCAGCCAGTAAGGAAATTGCCTCATCCCCTTTGCTGTAGCCATAGCAATCATTGAAAGGTTTAAAGTGGTTAAGATCAAAATAGGCGACTTTAAATCCTCCGCCTTGGCGTAAATACTGTTGCAAAGTTTGGTTAATTGGCACATTACCGGGTAACAAAGTGAGTGGATTGGCATGGCGAGCCAGTTTTAGCTGATATTGGGTTAACTCACGCATTAAGTCACGAATGGCACCTATGCCTTCATAAATACCATTGCGGCTGATAATAAAGTTTAGCTCTAATTCTAGAGCATCATTTTCGGTTAGCTGGGTACTCACCTGCGTTAAATCTAGGCTTGATTCGACGATGAGAGGCTGAGTATGCATTAACTCATTGATCGGTTTGCGGCCATATAGCTCACGACCATAACGACTAGAAAATAAATTCAACAGATCTTGTCGCTTGATCAAGCCAAGGGGTCTTTGTTGCTCAACCACGGGTAAACAGCTAAGCTCAGGCTCAGCTAAAAAACGCTCCATGACTTCGTTGGCTTTGGTATTCGGGGCAATAGGGATACAAGGAAGCAATAAGCTGCCGATATGTTGAGTAAAAGCGTTTGTGTCCTGATTTTTATTTAACAGCAGATGTGACCAGCGTCTTGATGAAACAGGTACATCTTGCGGGGGAGAAAATAAGTAGCCCTGACAATATTGAATGCCCATACTTTGGGTGACTTTAAGCTCCTGTACTCGCTCAATGCCCTCAACAATCATTTTGCAGTTAACTTGATAAGCCAATTGGCAGATTGAGCGCAGAAACTGGCGTTTGATCGGATCTTTATCTAATCCGCTAGCAAAGTAGCGGTCAACCTTAATAAAGTCAGGTTGTAATTCCGACCAAGTTCTTAATCCCGAATAGCCTGCGCCAAGATCATCAATCGCTATCGCGATGCCGCTTTGCTTGATTTGTTTAACCTTAGCTTGCATGCTGATGGGATCTTCAATTTGATACTGTTCGGTTAATTCCAGTACCAACTGTTGCGGGGCGACTTGGTAGTGATTGAGTAGCGCAAGAATAGCCTTGATTGCAATTTGATTAATGGCTTTGGCACTTAAGTTAATGAACAGGTAGCACTTTAAGTCTAATTGACTGAATTTTGCGAGTGCGGCTTCGATACAGGTCAGCTCTAAATCAGGCAATAATCCTGCTTGCTCTGCGGCTTCAAAGAGGTGCAATGGTGCATGTAAACGAGAGCTAGATGGACCTCGACTTAAGGCTTCATAACCTAATGCGGGGCCATTGGCCGTATCGACAATAGGCTGCAACAGAATATTGATCTTGTTTTGCTTAATGATGTTTGCTATCTCAAGATAGCTGTGTGTGACGTCCATGTTTGTGCTCATTTTTTATTTTTACTCTAAGTCTTTGGTATGACAGTAAAATGACGATGGCCATAAAAAAATAATGAGCACTAGAGTTAAATAGTTAGTAACTTAAGTCGTTAGTAAGGTATTGATTGCTTAAATAATTGGCTAGATGGGTTGTATCAATCTAAAGGATCAGTTCCTAAAGGGCTGGTAGAGAGAATAGGCCACAGATTTAGCTGTGGCCTTTAGCAATTATACCTTTTCTAAGTCGGCTGGCTTTGTCGCTGTGGCGATGTCGGTCATCGGCTCTGCTGGCGTAGCTAGATCATTTTGCTCGGCTTTTGCTTGCTCTGCTGCTTGTTCTAGCGCTTGCTGATGCTTAATTTGTAATTGTTGCTCGCGCTTTTTAAGGTATTCATAACAGCTCACTTGCGAGCGGATCTTACGGCGATTGCCTCGCTGCACATATTCATTTTTCTGCTCTTTGTCTATCACCCTTGCCTTAGTCGTATCGTTGAATTGTATTTCAAGCAAATACTTGATCATGGCTTGCAGCTCAGGGTGATAAATAGGGCAGCCAACTTCGATACGGTTATCTATATTTCGGGTCATCCAATCGGCAGACGAAATATAAAATTTCTCATCACCATTGTTGTGGAATATAAACGTGCGTGGATGCTCCAAAAAGCGATCAACAATACTGATGATTTCGATGTTGTCACTGACGCCTTCAATGCCTGGTACCAAGGCGCACATGCCGCGAATGATCATGCGGATTTTAACCCCAGCCGAGCTGGCGGCATAAAGCCTGTTGACGATGCCTTTATCTACTAAGTTATTCACCTTAACGGTAATCGCTGCTTTTTTACCCTGTTTTGCATTGGCAATTTCAGCATCTATCATGCGGTAGATAGAGCGTCTTGCATTGATAGGAGAAACCAGTAGGTGATTTAGTTTGGGTCGACGATACGGGTGCTCGATAAAATCAAATACCGAATCAACTTCTTGAGTTAATTCTGGGTTTTTGGTGAGCAGTGCAAAATCGGTATAAATCTGCGCGGTTTTTTCGTTAAAGTTCCCCGTGCCTAGGTGAGCATATTTAACCCATTCATCGCCTTCGCGACGTGTAATCAAACATAGCTTAGAGTGAATTTTAAGGGTAGGTAAACCAAATACGACTTTAACACCAGCTTGAGTAAGGCGTTTTGACCACTTGATATTGGCTGCTTCATCAAATCGAGCTTGCAGTTCAATGACAACTGTCACCTTTTTACCATTGTTAACCGCATCAATTAAGGAGCTAACAATGCGAGATTTGTTAGCGACCCGATACAGGTTGATCTTGATGGTACTCACCTTAGGATCAAATGCCGCTTGGCGCAGTAATTCAGTGACATAGCGGAACTTGTGATAAGGGTAGTAGAGTAAAATGTCGCGTTCACTGATCGCTTCAAAAACGGTATTAAACTTTTCAAATTGATTGCAGGACAGGGCGGGCAACTTAGGGTTTTCTAAGTAAGCTCGGCCAACATTTGGAAAGCCAATAAAGTCTTTAAAATTATGATAACGGCCACCAGGAATAATACTGTCGTAGGATGAAATATGTAATTTATCCTTGATGAAATCCACCATATGCAGCGGCATTTCTCGGTCGTAAACGAAGCGCAGTGGTTCGTTAGTAAGGCGTTGTTTTAAGCCTTCAGACATTTGCTCAAGTAGGCCGTGCTCGGCGACGTTTTGCATATTGTATTCGGCGTCGCGCGTCATCTTAATCGAATAAGCATTGAGGCTGTCAAATTCGTAAAAACCACGGAAGAGGTCATCGATACAAAAGCGTATAATATTATCTAATAAAATCAGTGATTTCTTACGCTTGGTTTGCTCACTTGGCAGTTGCACAAAGCGCGGTAAATCATTAGTTGGAACCTCAACCAAGGAGTAAGTGGTTTTATCCCCCTTGCGGATCTCAATAGCAAGATAGGTGTATTCATCCTTTAAAAACTTAACCAAGTCTATGTTTTTAGTGAGCTCTATCGGTGCAAGGTGTCTTAGCAGTTTGTTTTTGAAGTAACTTCTTAGCCAAGCTTGGTGGTTTTCTGAGAGTTGGTTCTCGTTGACCAAGAAAATGTTGTGTCTGGCCAAGGCCAAAATAATTTCTTTGTAGGTGTTATCAAAATCTTGTTGTAGTTTAAGTACTTTATTTTGGATCTTAATCAATAGGTGTTTAGCTGTGTCGTCGCCGCCTTGTGCTTCGTTGATGATGATACGACGCTTCACATCAGCAACACGAACCTTGAAAAACTCATCTAGGTTATTGGAGAAGATACCCAGAAAGCGAACCCGTTCAACAATAGGAACACTTTTATCCATGGCTTCTTGCAATACTCGTTCGTTGAACGATAGCCAACTTAATTCCTTTTCAACAAACAGCTTATCCAAACTCACTTGTGACCCCCTGAAAACTAACCAATAGACGTGCAGTATTTGATTTTAGATTAGATAAATACAATGTGTTCACCTGCACTAGTGAGCACTTAAAACCACCCGATTTTGATATTGAGCGGGCTATTGTACGCAAACCCTTGTACTTTTTTACTGACGCTTCTAGCACAAAACTAGAAAATCGGATGAATTTTTTGTGACAACTGCTGCGTTTGTATAGCCTATTAAGTAATTATGACAGTTTGATGAACTTTGTCATAAAAGTTTAATCTAAATTCATTTTATTTTGACTGCCCTTTAAGGCCTCAATAAACCATTTATCTTTAATAATTTCAATCTGTCAGTGATATGTTGTTTCTGTCTTAAATTCTCTTTCTCTGTTTTTTAGTTGATGTTTTTTCGCTTTGGTTTTTTTCTTTAGTAGTATTCGAACGCGTGTAACAAAAGTGTCATCAATAATAAATATACTGTGCGCAATTTAAGAAACCATTCAGAGGATACCAATGGCAGAGGATTTTTCCCTGTCGCTTGCTGGGAGTCGCAAGCGGTTGGTAAAAGATAAATTAGCGAAGTACAGTGTAACCACTGGTGCTATCATGGTACTTACCGCACTTTTGCTTATTTTCGTTTACCTTCTTTATGTTGTGCAGCCAATATTTGAAAGTGCACATATCGAAAAACAAGCCAGTTTAGACTTAGCCAAAGCCGATGCCGACCACGGCAAAACGTTGGCGCTGGGGATGGAAGAGCAGAATGAAATTGCCTATCGGTTAACTGATACAGGATTAATTGAATTTATCTCTATCAGTGGTGAAACGGCTGGTGAGGTTATTTTAACTGAGAAGCTAGCTGGCAAGGTCACGGCATTTAGTCAAACTATCCCATCTAAAGGCATGATGGTTTATGGCTTTGATGATGGCTCGATTCAAATTGTACAGCCTGATTTCATGGTGTCATATCCTAATGATCAGCGTTTAATTGAGCCTAGAGTGCTTTACCCTTTGGGTGAGGAGCATTTACAGATTGACCAATCAGCGGGGGCGATTAAAAACCTCGCGTTTGAGATGGCTGAAGAGCAAGCAGGGATTGCCGCAGTGATGGCGGATGGCCGCACAGTCTTTATGGCATTAACGGCTGAAGAGAACATGATGACAGAAGAGGTCACATGGACTCAAGTCAGTACCGAGCTACCTGATGCACCTGCGAAAGTCGATCAAATCCTATTACTTCCTAACATGCGCAACCTTTATCTGCGCAGTGGCAACCGACTTGCCATTTACGATATTTCGGATGTTGAGGATGTGTCTTTAACTACTGTATTAGATATTAATGCACCTGGTGCTAATGTGACTAAAGTGCGCTTGCTCACCGGTGCTAGCTCTTTGATTGTGGGTAATGACAACGGGGCGGTTTCACAGTGGTTTGAAGTGGCTAAAGATGGTCAGCGTCGTTTAACTCAAATTCGTGATTTTCAGGCTCAAAGTAGCATTGTTGATATCGCCCCAGAATTTTACCGTAAGGGCTTTTTAACCTTAGACAAAGAAGGTTATTTAGGTATTTTCCATACCACAGGTAATACCCGCTTATTGTCTGAAAAGCTATCCGATGCGCCTTTGAACGCGGTGGCTATCTCACCGCGCGCTAATGCCATTTTGGTGGAAGAGCAAGGCAAGCTTTCGCTATATGATTTAGAGAATGAACACCCTGAGGTGACTTGATCGGCTTTATGGCAAGAGGTGTGGTACGAAGGTTACCCTGAGCCTGATTATGTTTGGCAATCAACGTCCGCCAGTGATGAATTTGAGCCTAAGTTGAGCTTAGTACCGATTTCTTTCGGTACCATTAAAGCCGCGTTTTACGCCATGTTGTTTGCCGTGCCTATTGCCATCGCGGGTGCTATTTATACTGCCTACTTTATGTCAGCGCCGGTGCGCTCGGTAGTCAAGCCCACGGTTGAGATCATGGAAGCACTGCCGACCGTAATCCTTGGCTTTTTGGCTGGCTTATGGCTAGCACCGATTGTAGAGGAAAACCTGCCTGGCATCGTCATGCTCATTCTTGGTCTGCCGATAGGCGTGTTACTTGCAGCGTTTATTTGGCATAACCTACCTAAATCAATTAAGCAGGCAACACCAGAAGGCGCACACTCGCTTATTCTTATCCCAGTAGTGATTCTGATAGGTTACCTTGCATTTGAGCTGAGCTCCCCCGTTGAATATTGGTTATTTGATGGGGATGCCCGTAAATTCTTGACCAATGAATTAGGGGTTAGTTTTGACCAACGTAACTCCTTGGTAGTGGGCATTGCCATGGGCTTTGCGGTTATCCCAACGATTTACTCCATCGCTGAAGATGCGGTATTTAGCGTGCCAAAACACCTTACCAATGGTTCATTAGCTCTAGGTGCGACCAACTGGCAAACCTTAGTTCGTGTGGTTATTTTAACGGCTAGCCCAGGGATTTTCTCGGCAGTGATGATGGGCCTTGGCCGCGCCGTAGGTGAAACCATGATTGTATTGATGGCAACCGGTAACACGCCATTAATTGATTGGAGTGTGTTCCAAGGTATGCGTACCTTAGCAGCGAATATCGCAGTAGAAATGCCAGAGTCAGAGGTGGGCAGTTCGCACTATCGGGTTCTGTTTTTAGCTGCTTTCGTATTGTTTGTATTTACTTTTTTCTTCAACACCTTGGCGGAATTTGTTCGTCAGCGTTTGCGTGAAAAGTACTCTAGCCTGTAACTGAGAGATTAAGATGAGAAATTGGTTTAAATCGGGCGCGCCATGGATCTGGATGACCGGCGGTGCCGTCTCTATTAGCTTAGTGGCTGTAGTGGGTTTGTGTGTATTAATTGCTTGGCGCGGATTGAGTTTTTTCTGGCCTAGCGCTGTCTATGAGTTCGAATTAGAAGAGCTTAATGGTCATCGTCATACGGTTATTGGTGAGTTATATGACAGTGAAAAAGTCAGTGCCGAGCGGATTTTATCTTCAGGGGTAAAATTGCCTGAAGATCACAGCGATGTAATCACCCGTTATTTGCTTAAAACCGGTAACCGTGAATACGTAGATTTGGATTTTCGTTGGATAATGGAAACCCAAATTCAAAACCAAACAACGCCATCTGACATTGCCGTCTTTGAGCGTTCAACCAATGGTAACTTTTATGGTTATGTCATTGGCTTGGTTGAAAATGGCCAAGCAGTTAATGCACAAGATATGCGTAGCGAGCTATTTCAGCGCATGGAGCGTGCAATTGACTTAAATGACAAAGCAAGTGATTTGCAACATGGCCCAATAGGTAAAATTAACTATGAGTTAGAGCGCTTGCGCCTCAAAGAGCGTAAATCTGAGCTTAATGGTGAGCTAGATGACGCCGCTAAAGCCGATTTTGAAGCACAGCGCCAGGCCTACCATGAGCAGTATTTAGAGTTAGAAAAAGAGCTATTCGATTATCGCAACCAAGCATCACGCGATGCGGTGATAGTCAAAGACATGGATGGCCGTGAAGTAACCTTGCCAATGCAAAAAGTATTGGATGTACATTTTCCTAATGACATGGGCTTCTTCGCTAAGTTTGGCCGCTGGGTGCATCAAATGTATAAGTTTGTTAGCTCAGATCCACGTGAAGCTAACACCGAAGGGGGGGTATTCCCTGCGATCTTTGGTACCGTGTTTATGGTGATGCTGATGGCGGTGATTGTGACCCCATTAGGTGTGGTTGCCGCGATTTACTTGCACGAATACGCCAAGAAAGGGCCTATTACTAAGATGATCCGTATCGCGGTTATTAACTTAGCGGGCGTTCCATCTATTGTTTACGGGGTATTTGGCTTAGGCTTTTTCGTATACATGGTCGGTGGCAGCTTAGACCAAATCTTTTACCCTGAAGCTTTGCCATCACCTACCTTTGGCTCGCCAGGTGTGATTTGGTCAGCGCTTACCTTGGCAATCTTAACCTTGCCTGTGGTGATCGTATCGACCGAGGAAGGCTTATCGCGTATTCCTTCATCGGTTCGCCAAGGCTCATTAGCATTGGGGGCAACGAAAGCGGAAACCCTATGGCGCATTATTGTGCCGATGGCGAGTCCCGCTATTATGACGGGATTAATTTTGGCGGTGGCGCGTGCTGCTGGTGAGGTTGCGCCATTGATGCTAGTTGGTGTGGTGAAAATGGCACCCACTTTACCATTAGATGGTAACTTTCCGTATTTCCATTTAGAGCGTAAGTTTATGCACTTAGGTTTCCATATTTACGATGTTGGTTTCCAAAGTCCAAATGTTGAGGCGGCTCGTCCTCTGGTTTATGCCACGGCATTTTTATTGGTTACTGTCATTGTTGGTCTGAATATGTCTGCCATCGCTATCCGTAACCGTTTACGTGAAAAATTCAGAGCCTTGGATCAATAATCCAGGTCATACAGAACATAGATAAGGTAACACAGATGATTTCAGTATCAGCAGAAACAGCAAATGCCCCAGCATTGGATCTGAATAACTTAACCGAAGCGCAAACTGCGTTAGAAATAAAAGATCTGAATTTATATTACGGCAGCAAACAAGCTTTGTTTGATGTCAACATGAAGATCCCGAAAGGGCAGGTAACGGCTTTTATCGGGCCATCGGGTTGTGGTAAATCAACCCTGTTACGCTGTATTAACCGAATGAATGATCTTGTTGATATTTGTCGCATTGAAGGCAGTATCGATCTACACGGCACCAATATTTACGACCGTAATGTGGATGTGGCTGCGCTGCGCCGCCGCGTCGGTATGGTATTCCAACGTCCTAACCCTTTTCCTAAATCGATTTACGAAAATGTGGTGTATGGACTTCGCCTACAGGGCATCAAAGATCGCCGTTCACTGGATGACGCTGTTGAGCGCTCATTACGTGGCGCTGCGCTTTGGGATGAAGTAAAAGATCGCTTGCATGATAACGCGTTCGGTTTGTCGGGTGGTCAGCAGCAGCGTTTGGTTATTGCTCGCGCAATTGCCATTGAACCTGAAGTATTATTACTTGATGAACCTACTTCGGCGCTAGATCCGATTTCAACTTTGACTATCGAAGAGTTGATTAACGAACTAAAAAGTAAGTATACCGTGGTTATCGTTACCCATAACATGCAACAAGCGGCTCGGGTATCAGATCAAACGGCATTTATGTACATGGGCGAGCTGATTGAATATGCGGATACGAATACGCTATTTACGACCCCAAGTTTGAAGAAAACCGAAGACTATATTACCGGACGTTACGGCTAGGCCCGAAGGAGATATAAATGGAAAACATGAATCTAAATAAACATATTTCGGGCCAGTTTAATGCTGAGCTAGAAAATGTGCGTAACCAAGTGTTGGTGATGGGCGGCCTAGTTGAGCAGCAAATGAATGATGCGATTGATGCTGTTCATGACCAAGACAATGAAGTGGCTAAACGTGTTGTTGAGCGTGATCGCAAGGTTAACTCGCTTGAAGTTTCGATTGATGAAGAATGTACGCGCATCATCGCGAAACGCCAGCCTGCCGCGAGTGACTTACGTCTGGTGATTGCAATCATCAAAACCATCGCCGATCTCGAACGCATTGGGGACGAAGCGAAACAAGTTGCTCACATGGTGATCGATAATGCCAATAAAACCCAGCCGCCATTGGTGAGTGTTGAGCACATGGGTCGAAATGTAGTGAAAATGCTACATGAGTCGTTAGACGCATTTGCTCGTATGGACGTGGAAGCGGCGGTGAAGATCCACGCATCGGACGTTAAGGTTAACCGTGAATACGAAAGTGTAGTACGCGAGCTGATGACCTTTATGATGGAAGATCCACGCTCAATCCCTCACGTACTGAAAGTGCTTTGGGCTGCTCGTGCTATGGAGCGCGTTGGTGATCGCTGTAAGAATATCTGTGAATACATCATCTACTTTGTTAAAGGTAAAGATGTACGCCATATTGACAGTGAAGAAATGGAATCATTGCTGAAATAAAGGATTATTTCAGCAGATAGAACGATTTTGGGGAGCTTAGGCTTCCCTTTTTTTGGCCTCATTTTTTGCTTCGTGTTTGGCACGATTTTCATTATCTTCCAGATTTTTCAATAACGATATTTAATTGCTTTACTATCATTAATAGGGCGTAAATTAATCAAGGAAAAATCATGGAACGCAACCGCAAAGGGTTCGAATTGCATCTGCATATCAGCAGTTTATTTATCGTGCTGATCCTAACTTGTGGTTTATCGTTAGTAAGTTATAGCGATATGCAAATAAATAAATTGATGCTGGACGCCTCCGAGCAATTGTTTGAGCGTATCGATAAAGAAATTGAAACCAGTGTAGATAAAAACTATTACGCACTGGAAACGACCCTCACCCTACTGGCGAAAGGCAACCTGGGTCAAGGCCGTGACATCGAAGCACGTCATAAGACTTTTGCTCAGCTTTGGCAGATCCTGCAAGTTAACCCTGATATGAATGCTGTGTATGCGGGATATCAAAATGGTGATTTTTACTTTTTAAGTAAACTGCATCCAGATCAGCTTGAAGGGTTACCCGAAAGTGCACAGTCAGCCAAGATGCTACTGACAACAATAGAGCATGGCACAACAGCAAACCAAGCAAAGCTACAAGTTTGGCATCAATACTATGATGATTCAGGCGAGTTCATTTACGGTAATGATAATCTGGGCTTTGATTATGATCCCAGGCTGCGCGCTTGGTATCAACAGGCCATGGCTGACAATAAATTAATCGTAACCCAACCTTACATTTTTCGTAGCTCGCAATTACCCGGCATTACTCTCGCTGTGCCGACTGAACAAAAGCAGGCTGTCGTGGCGGTTGATTTTACCTTAGCGTCACTCTCGTCGACGCTAACCAACCAAGATTTACCAGATGCTTCACAAGCCTTGATCTTAGATGCTAAAGGCCAAGTTATTGCCTATCAAGACGCTAATAAATTGTTTTCTAAACAAGGCTCCAAATTAATGCCGGTAGGGGAATTGGGTCAACCAGTTTTGGATTACGTGGTGGCAAACTATGAGATCAAGCCACAGAAAATTGACTTTGAATACGCCCAAGATCATTGGTTAGGTGAGTTATCTAAATTGCGCTTTTCTCATCAGGGCGATTATTACCTGTTAATGATTACGCCGACTAAGGCCTTATTAAAAAATGCCCAACATATTCGCAATACCTCACTCTATATTGCGCTCATCATTATATCCATTACCTTGCCTATCGCTTGGTTGTTTTCAAGGTTGGTGGCTAAACCCATCAAGGATCTCACGCTGCAATTAAAAAACATCAAGAATTTTGATTTTTCTCAGCCGATAAAGTCAGGTTCGGTGATCCGCGAGGTGGCTGAATTAGCCAATGTCGCGTCATCCATGCAGCAAACGATAGCGAACTTTCAACATCTTTCTAAAACCTTATCGGCTCATCAGTCTTTACCTGAGTTATTGAAAAGTATGTTGCAACAAAGCGCACTGATGACTAAAACCCGTGGGGGAGTGGTATATCTTTATGATAAGGCCAGTGAGTCATATCAATATGGGCAGGCTTCGTTGCTTGATTGTCAGTATGAACAGGCACAACTCATAGTGAGCGCCTGCCAGCAGCAAGCCGATCGTTTGTTACAAGAATCTGGCTTATTGAGTGAGTCAGAGAAAGTAAAAGTCGCGAATTACAGTAAGAGCCAAAACCCCCTTAAATTAGAAGACTTACTGTGCCACGAAATGGCATGTGAGCAGCTCAGGGTTACATGGATAAAGCTAACAAGCCAGCACAACGAACCTCTCGGTATATTGGCCATGCTAGAGCCGGCTATCGACGAGAATTACCATGAACCGAGTTTTATCCAAGCCTTAGGCGATTATTGCGGGCTAGCCATTGAAGGTCAGTTATTACTCAACGAACAACAGCAATTACTGGAAGGCTTTATCGAGTTGATCGCCAGCGCCATCGATAGCAAATCACCTTATACCGGCGGCCATTGTTCTAGGGTACCGGAAATTACCAAGCTGTTGGCTAAGGCGGCTTGTTATGAACGAGAAGGTTGTTATGCTGACTTTACTTTATCCCGTGAGCAGTGGCAGGAGCTGCATATTGCCGCTTGGCTGCATGACTGTGGCAAAATCACTACGCCGGAATTTGTGGTTGATAAAGCCACTAAGCTTGAGACCATATATAACCGAGTTCATGAAATCAGAATGCGTTTTGAGTTGCTAAAAATGAGCGCTCAACGCGACTATTGGCAGGGACTGGCGCAGGGCCAAAATGAAAACGTATTACGGCAACAACGAGATAACTTGTTACAACAACTTGATAGCGAATTTGACTTTGTTGCCAAGGCCAATATTGGCGGTGAGAGCATGTTGGCTGAGGATATTGCTCGGTTACAGCAAATAGCTAAGCGTACGTGGCAACGAACCCTAAATGATCGGATTGGTTTATCTCGGGATGAACTGGCTAGAATGGATCAAACAGCGCCAACTTTACCTGTGACTGAAAGCTTACTTGCGGATAAGGCGGAGCATTTAATTGCGCATGATGGCAGTGACTTAGCAAAACCGGGAAATCCATGGGGATTTAATATGGCGGTGCCAAACCACAAGTATAACCGAGGTGAGTTGCATAATTTATCCATTGAACGAGGCACGCTAACTGCAGAGGACCGCTATATTATCAACTCGCATATAATCTATACCGATGCCATGTTATCTAAGTTACCATTTCCTAAAGACTTAAAAAAAGTACCTATCATTGCCGCCAGCCATCATGAACGCATGGACGGTCAGGGCTATCCAAAAAAAGTGGCCGCTGGCACGTTACCCTTAACCGCAAGAATGATGATGATTGCCGACGTATTTGAAGCGCTTACCGCATCAGATCGACCTTATAAGGAAGCAAAAACCTTAAGTGAAGCCATTAAGATCATGAGCTTTATGGTAAAAGAGCAACATTTAGATGGCGACTTATTTGCACTGTTTTTACGCTCTGGCGTGTATTTAGACTATGCCAAAAAATATTTGCAGCCAGAGCAAATGGATCAGGTTGATTTGTCGGTTTACGGGATTATTTCACAGCAGTCGCGTTACCGTTTTCATGACGATGATATCTTAGCTGTGCAAAGTTAGCCGGATGGGGTGGTATTTTGATTGAGAAAAAGTTGTTATTCGGCACAGATAAAAAAACTAAATTTTCGTCTAAGGCGGAAATAGGGTATCTTTAGGCCAAAATTTTAACCCTCATACAGAGTCTAAGACAGAGTCAAAGCATGATTATTAAACCAAAAATTCGTGGATTTATTTGTACGACTACCCATCCCGTTGGCTGTGATGCCAATGTTGCACAGCAAATTGCATACACTAAATCGAGAGGCTCAATTAAGAATGGTCCTAAACGTGTACTCGTATTGGGCTGTTCTGCCGGTTATGGTTTATCTTCGCGTATCTCAGCGGCATTTGGTAGCGGCGCAGCAACCTTAGGTGTTTGTTTTGAAAAGCCGGGTACAGAGAAAAAACCTGGCTCTGCGGGTTGGTATAACTCAGCCGCGTTTGACAAATATGCTAAGGCGGAAGGCCTTTATGCTAAGACCATCAATGGCGATGCGTTTTCTCACGAAGCCAAAGCCAAAGTGATTGAGCTGATCAAACAAGATTTGGGTGAAATTGATCTTGTTGTTTACTCACTGGCGTCTCCTGTTCGTAAAATGCCGGATACCGGTGAAGTGGTTCGCTCTAGCTTAAAGCCTATCGGCGAAACCTATACTTCAACGGCTATCGATACCAACAAAGACACCATTATTGAAGCCAGTGTTGAGCCTGCCACTGAAGAAGAAGTGGCGAACACGGTGACTGTAATGGGCGGTCAAGATTGGGAGCTATGGATTGAAGCACTTGCCGAAGCGGGTGTGTTAGCGAAAGGCGCTCAAACCGTGGCTTACTCTTACATCGGCACAGAAATTACTTGGCCTATCTACTGGCATGGCGCGTTAGGTAAAGCAAAAGAAGACTTAGATCGCGCAGCGGCAGAGCTAAATAAAAAGCTAGCGGCGGTTGATGGTGCGGCTTACGTTACCGTGCTCAAAAGTGTGGTGACACAAGCCAGTGCGGCGATTCCTGTAATGCCTCTTTATCTTGCTATGGCCTTTAAGATCATGCGAGAGCAAGGCATTCATGAAGGTTGTATGGAGCAAATCCAACGCTTATTTGAAGCGCGTTTATACAAAGAAGACGGCACAGCGCCTGAAACCGACGAAGCTAAGCGTTTACGCCTAGATGATTGGGAGCTGCGCGACAGCGTACAAGATGCCTGTAAAGCACTATGGCCACAAGTGACGACTGAAAACTTATTTGAAGTGACCGATTACCAAGTTTACAAAGATGAGTTTATGAAACTATTTGGTTTTGGTATCGAAGGCGTTGACTATGACGCTGACGTTGCAACTGAAGTTGAGTTTGACTGTATTCAGCTGTAATCAAGCCGACTGAGTTTAATGATCAAGCCGCAACCCAGATTGCGGCTTTTTTATGCCTTTATGCTGGCCTAATGGCTTGGCTTTATTGTAGGCTAAGTAAGGTAGCAAGTTGTAGGTGACAGGAAAGTCAGTCGTTATGGATCATATATCTCGGGTATTACAGTTAACGGATTATATCGAAGCCAACTTACCTAATGTGTTAAGCGTTAGCCACTTATCTGAATGGTTGGGGGTAAGTAAATGGCACCTTCAGCGTGAGTTTAAGGAAGTTACAGGCCATTCTATCGGCCAATATAGTACCGGCCGTCGCCTGAGTTTAGCGGCGCAAGCTCTTGCCAAAGATAATTACCGCATATTAGATGTTGCCCTCGATTATGGATTTGAATCTCAAGAAGCCTTTGCTCGCGCGTTTAAGCGCCATTTTAAAATCTCCCCCAAAAACCTTAAGGGCCAGCTAAGCTGGGCGGATAACATTAAGTTTCAGCCACTTACACGCGCTTATCTAGAATGTTATCAGCAGCTCAAAGGGTTTAAACCCAAGTTAGTAAAGCTCGATGAGATGCAATTAGTGGCATTGCCCAAGTCCTATGTCACCATCAGGCATGGCGAAGCCGAGTTTAATCAAGCCTTACATGAGCACTGGCAACAGTTTACTCAAAGCATGATGCGAGATCTCCCTGACTTACAGCTGATGCATGATAGCTGTTTTAGTGTTGAATTTTCGAACCATTGTAGTTATGAAACGGGTGAGTTTTTGATGATGAGCGCTGCTGCAATTGGTGCAGAGCGACCAAAGTTACCCGAAGGCAGTGAGCTGATTTATTTTAACTTAGCACCTAAGTCTTATTACTGTTTCGAACTTCCCAGCCATGACTGGGTGGCCTCTTTTTTGCGTTATGCCTACGATCACTACTTACCAGAGCAGCAACTTGCGCTAGTTGATTATCCCGTTTTATGGCAGGGTACTGAGCAAGGCGGGGTGAAATGTTATTTACCGTTATCAGCCGATAAGACGCAAACAACGCCGCCCAAGGCGCTCAAGGTGAGCCAAGAATTAGTGACGTTTACGCCATCAAATATGGCCCTTGAACACAGTAAAGCCCCCTTAAGTTGTCATCAGCTGTCACATCGTTTGGCTTTTTTTCTAGCGCAATTCCCGCAGTTAATTGAGCATAAACAGGGAGAGCCAAGCAACGCCTTGATTATTGGCGCTCTTCAAGCCAAGCGATTCAATATTGAACACGAGTTTCACGGTGCCATGGCGACCCCGATTGCAACGTCAACGGCGCTTGCTAAGGGGGAAATAAGTCGTGACTCATTACCGCTAACCGAAGCCAAATACCTTAACTGTAAATTAGAGGGCAGCTTAGCCGAAATTGGTGAAGCGATGAAGTATGTCTATCACTACTACTTATGGGATTCGCCTTATTATCGAGTACAAGGCTTAGAGTGGCTAACGGATATCAAGCGCACGCCAGATGGCGCTTATAGCTGCAATTGGCGGATACCCGTGAAACATCGCAGTGGCAAACAAGTTATGCAAGCCGACTTAACTAAGGTCAGTGTCGCAAGCTAGGCATATATACCCAAGTTACTTCAAGATGCTTGTTCAGCGAGAATTTGTAGGCCTTGGCCGCAGGTCGTTAGGCGCGACGCTGATTTGAGACATAGTGATTCACGGTTGTTAAACTACGTTGAAAATCAGCTATAAACCAATGCTTTGCTACTTTACTTGATACGCACGCCGTGTTTTAACACTTCATTGGCCATTAATTCTTCTTCGCCAGAGCGGACAAACACATAAACCGTTCTGTCTATTTGTTGATTAAGCCACTCTTCCAGTTTGCGCGCTTTGGTTTCATCGCCAAACCAACCTTTGAGCTCGACCGTCACGATAAATGGTGCCTTATTCTGTGCGTCAGGCACGACTTTTTCGGCAACAAAAGCATGTTTAACTAAGCGATGTTGGCGTAAGCGCTTGACTAGATAAACGGCTTGCTCATCTTGCTCCGATGGGGGCTGTAGGGCGTCATCATAGTTGAGGTAATTTATTGCTTGCCAACGCTGTTCAAGCTGTTGGTATTCATAGCAATAACGCTGATGCCAAGCCTGCGCTTCTGTTGCTTTACCTTGCTTGTTTAGGTAATGCCATGCCATTTCACATGACGCCAGCGCAAAGTCGGGATCTTTTGCCGATTTGGTTAGCAGGTCGATAATTTTATCTTTTTGTTGCTGGTAGCATACTCGGGCTAAGGCATAAGCTGCCTTGGCTTGGTTCGGTTGGCGTTGATAATAAATAAAATAGCTCTTGGCCGCATGTTTTAGACTGTGGATTTCTTCAAGTAAGCAGGCCTTTTGCCACAACTGTTCATCATCAAGATCTGTGGGTTCTATTTTGAGCAACTGGCTTAGTTTAGCTTTTTGCTCTTTGATATATTCAAAGCGGTGATGCCAACGTTGTCTCATGGCTTGATACCAAGCATGATCAAAGTCATTAACGAGCGTATCAAAAAAACTGCCTAGCCAAACCTGCGCAGCATACTGCTTAGCGGGCTCTGGAAGCTTTGGCTCAACATCTAGCGCCTTAATGCGATCGGTTAGTGAAGGGTGGCTATCGGCATAGTCGGTTTTCACTTCAAGGGCTGTTACTAATTCCGCTCTGAGATCGGCTTTGGCTTGTTCATTGTCAGTCAGAAAATCGGCAAAACCACGCCATGGCATGTGTTTGGGCTCGGGCTGGCTGTCGGCTTGGTTAAAAAACGCATCCCAATAGTGTGATTCAAGGTAATCGGCAATCACATGGCTTGTGATCAAGGCATCGGCCATATCTTGTCTTGAGGTTAATTTGGCAGCAATGCGGTCGGCTTCATACTCGTTGGTGCGTGCTAACACAAATGAATAAGCGTGAAAACGCGGCGCATACCAATTAAAGAAGCTCGCCATCATTTTTGCGCCCCATGAATCTTGGTATTCAAAGGCATGCATTATTTTCAGCCAACTGGCACGCACCCGATAGATCCAACCAGCGAATTGGCTGTGTTTCCCCGATAAGTGACCTAGTTCATGGGCCAGCACGGCCTTAGCCTGTGCGGGCGTCATCACCATTAATAATTCGAGACCGATAAATAGGGTGTTTTTTTGCCAACCAAAGATGCCTAAGAGTGGGGTTTGCAAGATGGCGGCATTGTGCCTTTTTTCAACGATCACTTGGTGGATTTTTGGGGTTTTCAGTTGTTTACGTAATTGATTTAATTGGTCAAAGAAAACGGGACACTGCTTACGCGTAAGCTCATAACCCTTAGGCGCATCAAATTTGATCCAGAGGGATTTGCCCAAAATCCAAGCGGCAGGAATGGCAGCGAAAATGACTTTAGTTTTTAGCAGCAGAATGAATACGCCGGTGCTAAACAAGGCAAGCCCAATTAAGCCGCCGATAATGCCTAAAAATAGTGCCAGAGCGGAAAAGATCACCAAATACCCAAACATGGCAAAGGCAAATAAGCGCAGCTTATAACCGCGCTCGCTGTTCATCACTTGACGCTCTGCGGCAATTACCGCATCTTCAAAAACATTATTACTGGCTTGGCTCATAGCGAAAATCAAACAATAAATAAGGTGTAAAATTATTGTCAAATTACCATGCGCAGACAAGCCTAAGGCCGTTAAATTGTGATGCTAGCTAGCCTTATTGAAACATAAAATTTGCGATGGTTTTTTGAATGCCAACCACATCTGTGCCTTTTTTCAATTCTTTGACTATGGGTGAAGATGAGCCCGAAATCCAAATTTTTAGCTCTGAATCCATATCAAAAGTACCGGCGGATTCTACGCAAAAATGGGTAATGGATTTGTAAGGGATCGAATGGTATTCAACCTTGCTTCCTGTGATCCCTTGCTTATCAATTAAGATCATGCGTTTATTAGTAAAGACGAACATGTCGCGAATTAACTTGTAGGCCAATGCGAGTTGTTCATTATCCGCCATGATGGGCGCTAATTCTTGGCTTAATTCGGCTAAATTCACCTCGGACGCATTGCCCAAAATCGCATCAAATAATCCCATATAGAGTTCCTTTAATTTCTGAAGTTAAGTTTGTTCAGCCTAAGGTGATATGGTTTGACTGGCAAGGCTTAGGTTAAAACTTGTTGTTCACCAGAAAAATCAAAAAATACAGCACAAGTCCAAATGCGCTACAGCCAAGGATAAACCCTAATACCCCTAGACAGATCTTTTTAAACTCGGTGATGAGTGATTCTATCATTATGATTTCCTCATAAATGAAGGGAGCCTGCACTGCCTATCGCAGGCTTACCCTTGGTGTGAATGGCTAGTTCATGCGGATGTTGGTAGTGGTGTCTTGGTTTAGGCTAAATTTCACCTGCTCCATACTGGGAGGCCCCATTAATACTGGGTTGTTCGAGTAGCCATAAGGCTCTTGGGGGACTCCTTGGCGATCCATGGCCAGTTGGTTGTTGTCGTCTAAATCCTGCAACACAAAAATGGCGTAGTCACCGCTTGGCACATCAGATAAAACGATGGGCTGCTTGGCTTGCTCTAGGCTATAGGTTTGCTGCAAAAAAGAGGCTTTATCGCTAAGTAGGTTATCGCTGCTGCGATACACATACAGCTTCACATTGCCCTGTGGTTTGGAAATATTACTGAGCTGGATGGTTAAGCTATGTACAGATGTGTCTGCTGGGCTTTCACCCGAGCTTTCACCCGAGCTTTCACCCGAGCTCGCCGTTTGTGTGGTTGGGGCTTGCTCGCAAGCGGCGAGTAGCATAGCGGCACTGGCAATAAGTAGTAGTTTTGTTTTCATCGTATTTCCTTTGTTAGGGATGCGACAAGCCATTCGCCGCATCGTGGTTGTGTGGGGTTGAATTTAGGTTTAAGCGCTAATGGGGCGATTGATAATCTGGTGCTGAGCTTGCTGTTTGCGTTGATGTAACAGCGCAGGAATAAAAAGGCTGCTGGTGGTCAGTAAGATAGCCAAGGAATAGTAGTCGGTTTGATTGATGCGAAATAGCACCGGCGCAGCAATAAAGATAACCACGGTATGCCAAGCAAATACTTGCAGGGAATGGCGGCCAAGCAAGCTTAACCAACCGAGATTCATCGCATTTGGCCAACGTTTGATGAGATATCCAAATAAGTAAGCCAGTAGCAGTAAGTTGAGCAGCCTTAACCAACCTAACTCAGGTTTATCGGCCAAAGCGTACAGAACGCCTTGATGAATCCCAAAATCCAGCAATGCACCTTGGTGGACAAAGAACATTCCGCTACAAAGAACTAGCGCCAACCAAACTAGGCTAGGGTAACGATACCAATTAATTGTGCCTTGGCGTTGATAAAAACCAATACAGACGCCAATAACAAAAATCAGCTGCCAAGCCCAGGGATCAAAATAGCCTACGCGAATAGCTAAATCCGGTGAAATAGCGCTAAACAGAGGGGCCAAGCTGGTTTGATTAATCCAGCCACTGGCAAACCACAGGGCTAAGCTAAGGCCAAGTAACAAAGGCGAAAATCCTTTACGCAGTAGCAATAGCATCAGAGGTAACAGCAGCATAAATAGGGTGTACATGGGCAAGATATCAAAATACGCGGGTCGGTTTAGGAGTAAGGCTGACAGCCAAGCCGCATGCTCGGGCGCATTGATAAAATTGGGCATGATGAACAAATAGAAATCACGCATCGTCGGCTCAATATTAATGCTGATCCAAGCCACTAATAAGACTAAAATTAAGCAGATGAGATGGTAGCTATAAATACTGAAAGCGCGGCCTAGGGCCTTACGGGTTAATTGCGATTGGCTATATTTCGGGCTGCTGTAAATCATGCCCGCTAGCAATCCGGAGATAAAGACAAAGCCTTCGGCTGCCCCCACTTGACCTAATGGTTGCAGGGTGAAAAGTTGCAGCACAGTTTGGCCACCGCTATTCCACACCAGATGATTGATCATCATCAGCACCAGAAAAAGCCCTCTTAATGTATCTAATCCATTGATTCTAGGCATGTCAGTACTCCTGTTGTTTGATTTTGCTTTGTTTTAGCTTAGCCATGGCATCGCCAACAAACTGACCCAAAGTGCGCAATTAACATTTTTAACGAATTTGACGTTGGTTTAGGTTTTCTGCTTAACTGCAGACACTTTTTTATTATTCTGAAAATAAAGGACTTTTATGCTGGGACATGACATAACCAAGAAGATGATACGAGTTTGCGATGAGAAAATAGCTAAGAAAGGCGAACAAGTAGGTCTTTCTTTTTATGCTTTTTTCGCGAATAAAAATAGCGACCCTGAAACGCTGATGGCGGTCGCGACTTGGTGGATCCAAACTCATCGGCTCGACCATTTTGAAAAAGCCAGCAAGATAAAAAGCATGCTGATAGATGAGCAATAATTTAGGGTCTGTTGATCTTTTGAGCTGGTTTTTGCAGCGATTTGTTGGGTATTTATACAAAACGTTCGTTGTGGCCAGCACCTTTGTGGCATAGTGAACTACGCGAAAAGGCGCTAACGCAGTAGAAATGACCAACAAACGCTGTCCTACGGATTCGGCTAAAAGCGTTTTGCCCGTCGTTGAGCAGTATTTACTTAGAATGCTAAGCTACACACTGCTCGCCTTGCTCAAAACGCTTTTATCTCGAACAAAAATCAACCACCAAAGATCAACAGACCCTAGGGATGATTATTTTCCCCATGCTCAACTGCTGGGCGATGGGCAATCTAGTTTGTTACACTAAGCCTCTTTTGTTTACTGGACTGACAGAGGCCTTGTGATGTCGTTTTCTGCTATTATTTCCCATCCTCAATTACTGAGCGCATTGCAAGAGTTAGGCTATGAGCAGCCTACCGCGGTCCAGCAGCAGGCGATCCCACTTATTTTAGCTGGTCATGATGTGATGGCGGGGGCGCAAACGGGCACAGGTAAAACCGCTGCGTTTCTTTTACCTTTATTGCAGCAATTACTCACAATCCAAGATGCTGATAACCAAGCCGGCATCCAAGCTTTAGTGCTGGTTCCAACACGTGAGTTAGCCACCCAAGTGGCCGCCAGCTTTAGCCAATATGCTAAGCATACTCAGTTACAAGCGGCGCTTGCTTATGGCGGCGTGAGTGTGGCGGCCCAAACTAAAAAGTTTAAGCAAGGGGTGGATGTGGTGATCGCCACGCCCGGGCGCTTGTTGGATCATTTACGCCAAGGCAATGTAAGTCTACAAACCCTGAAATACTTAGTGTTTGATGAAGCCGACCGGATGTTAGACATGGGCTTTGCCGATGAGATTAATGCCATCTTGCAACGTTTGCCCAAGCAGCGCCAAACCTTGCTGTTCTCGGCAACCTTTGATGACAAGATTTTTAACCTCACTAAGCGCTTGTTGAACCAACCCAAACGAATTGCGGTGGATAGCTTAAATAGTGTGGCTGCGCCGCTCGAGCAACGGGTTTATGCCATTGATGCCGAGCGTAAACGTGACGCCGCCGTGAGTATTTTAAAGCAGCAAAAAGGGCAGGCCTGTTTGGTATTTAGCCGTACTAAGGTTGCCGCCGATGAGTTAGCCCAGTATTTTTGTCAGCAGGGCCTTGCTGCTCATGCGTTTCATGCCGATTTATCTCAAGCACAACGTGAGCAAGTCCTTGCTCGCTATCAGCAAGGCGAATTAACTGTGCTAGTGGCAACGGATGTGGCCGCAAGGGGGCTGGATATCGCCGATCTGGCTTGCGTACTGAATATGGAGCTACCTTTTGTGGCGCAGGATTATGTGCATCGTGTCGGGCGCACGGGGCGTGCTGGCAAAGCTGGTCAAGCCATTACCTTATTAGCCAGTGAGGAAGAGTGGCGGTTAGAAGAAATTGAAGCCCTTATCGATCAAAGACTCGCGCCGCAATGGTTACTCGGATTTGAGCCTGATCTAACTAAATCTGCACCGGTCGATAAAAAGAATAGCCGAGGAGCAAGAAAACGCCGCGCTAAAAAACGCGGCTACCGAAATCAATAATCTAACTAATCTGAGCTTTGGATAAGCTATATCGTATGAATAATCCGCAAAAACGCGGTGGATATGTCCCTATAAGCTCTGCGTTTTCATCCCTGAAAACGAAGTTTTGCTACTTATTCATACGATATTCATTGGTTGGACCCATCAACCAGAATTGAGGTTAACTATCTCTGGCCTAGGCTCGCTGGCGGATATCGCGAAACAGTGAATAGCTCACCAAGCTTAAAGTAATAGGTAGGACCACATATAAGGTGACGCTTCCTAACGTGTTGGTGTAGCTTAAGTTTAATGCTACGCCAAGCAGATAGCTGGTATAAAGCAAATAGAGCATAAAGAAAGTGGCGCCTTCTGCGCGGCTTAAGCTGGCTCCGGTAAAAAACAGTGGTGCACAAAGTAGGGCGACGCCTAACATAATTGGTATATCTAAACTCACTAATTGCGTGTTGGCGGCCAGTCCTTCTGGTGCAATCACTCCTGCAACGCCCAGTACGGCTAATAAGTTAAACACATTGCTACCAATGACGTTGCCCACCGCGATATCTCTTTGCCCTTTGACGGTAGCCACAATCGAGGTTACAACTTCAGGTAGCGAGGTTCCAATGGCGATAATGGTCAAGCCGATCACCGCTTCACTCACCCCAAATGCTTTGGCGATGGCCACCGCACTACTCACCAGCATATTCGCGCCAACAACGAGTAAAGCAACGCCAAGAAGCAGCCATAGTATGTTTTGCCACCAAGGGGCTGATTCTTCTTCATTTTCTGATTCTGGATCGGGGTTTTTCTTGCCTTGAACAAATAAAAAGACGGTGTAGCTGACTAAAAGGACGACCAGAATACTGGCGTCAAGACGGCTGAGTAAGCCATCACTCACCAGCCAATAGGCTAAGGCTGTTATGGCGATCATGATAGGCACATCTTGTTTGATTAACTGTTTAGAGATGATCAGTGGGCTGAGCATGGCCGCGAGACCAAGAATAAATAGCACATTAAATACATTACTGCCGACGACATTGGCAATCGCCATTTCGGTTTCACCGGAAAATGCGGCGCCGATACTCACCGCGAGCTCAGGAGCACTGGTACCAAATGCCACCACGGTTAGGCCAACTACTAAGCTGGGAATTCCGACACTTAAGGCTAATCTTGCTGCGCCTTTGACTAAACAGTCTGCGCCGTAAATCAGTAACCCTAATCCCACCACTAACAACAGATAAACCATTTTTATGCCCTTCAAATTGGACTGGCTAAACCGATAGGTAGCCTAGACCTGAATTAATCTTGGCTATTTGCGCCTAGGAGCCATTTACTGCGGATATTAGGCTGTTTTTCAATTATTTGATAGCGCTATTGAAGTGAAAAGTTAAGCTGTTTTTATCGCTACAATAAATGTTTAAGTTAATGAAAATGCGTAACTTAATAGTAGCGGTAAGGTAATAATCGCGGCGGCATTACCAAATAACACCATGGCCGCGACCTTATCTGGCTCGGTATCAAATTGCACCGCATACAAATAATTCATTACAGCAGGGGGCAGCATACAAAATAGCACCATCATTTGCTGTTGTAACAAGGGTAAGGGGATAAGTTGCACGATAATTAGGTAGGCCAGTGCACCAGAGATAAGACTTAAGCCGATACTTTGCAGACCTATGGTCAAGCCTTGAAGTTTTAGCTTAGTCATTTGACTGCCCAAGGAAAGTAACATTATCGGAATGGCGGCTTGGCCCAGTGATTCTGTTGCTTGGAGTATAGGTGGATAAATAGGCAAGCTAGCTAAATTGACTGTCATCGCCACGACAGCGGCAATAAATAAAGGCATCTTACATAAACCGATAACACTGCTCAGCCCGCGGTGAGGGTTTAACACTAGGCCGCCAAACAGCACGTGAACGCAGGTAGACACAACAAAAAGTAAAATAGCGGCCTCGCTAGCATTAGCGCCAAAAGCGTAGCCAAATAAAGGAATGGCTAAATTACCGCTGTTACGAAAGGCCATCGCTGGTGCCCAAGTGCGAAACTTAAGTGATTTAGCACTGAGCAAAGCAACTAGCAAGATAGGGATAAATAAGGCCAATATTGCTGCCAATAACAGCGGGCCTTGCTCTTTGCCCAAGGGGGCTTGACTTAACGCAAAAAAATCAGCGCCGGTACAAATACCGCCATGTTGAGGGTATTTAAATCTGAAAAATCAAGCTTTAAGGTTTTATTCACGACAAAACCGACAGCGACCAGAGCAAAGATAGGAAATAGAATTGTAACAACTTGAGCGAGCATGAGCGGATCGTTTAGGCCTGATAAAGTATTGACGTTACTATAAACAAGTTAGGCAATACAAGTTGTTGATGTGGCGGCCTCGAACAAATTTGATCGAGTTAAGAGAGGATCGCGTAATAGCAAAGGTATGTTATACAAAAGCAGCACAAAAATTACATCGGCCTGATAAACAGTTCAGATTGATTTAAGTTTTGAAGCGCTGCTAACTGCTAAGCTTAATTAAACCCGAGGAGGATTTATGCAGCAAAAGCAAGTTAAACAATGGATAGCTCATGGCGGAGAGCCAACCTGTATTTTGATGGCTTATGCCGACTCAGCTTATTATCGCCCAGAAGTTATCGTCCATCATCATCCCGAGCCGATCACGAACAATAAAGGTGAGATCATTCATTTTAATAGTTTGGCTAACGCCAAGCTGGGCATGAAAAAGCTTGGCTTTGAGCAAGCTACGCTTAAACTTGAAATGCCCTACGATGAAATGTTAGGTGAACCAATCAAAGCCGAGCATTGCTATCAAGACGTGAAAATCTGCTTATAAACTCTTCCAGTCTTGCCCACGCTAACCTGACTGCAGTAAGTTAGCGTGGGTTTCTGATCACAGGTTATCGTACAGTTTAGTTTGTGGTGTGTAATAGCGCTTAATGCTCTCTGGTTCGTCGCATTCAGGGTGCATTGCACTTTTATCAAACAAATACCACTCGCGGCGGTGTGCTACGCCAACTAAGGTGCCTTCGCTGAGGTCAAAACAGGTTGCGCCATTTGCTCTTTTGGCCAGGATATAGCGATTATCTTGCTCTTTCATCCATAGCCAAGCATTGCGGTATTGCTCCTGTGGACTGGCTAAATAACTGAAATGCGTCATAGGGATAGGGGAAAAGAGTAAGAACTGCTCTTTAAAGCGCACTAAACCTAGCTCGCCATCAGGCCCTATCGTCTGTTTCACATTCGCCATAATTTCTTTTGCGGGCGTTCGCTGCGGATTCAACAAAATATAGCCTATTGAACTATAAAGTAACCAGCAAATGCCTAAGCTTATACCAAAGCTAGGAAGGGTTAACTTTAGCTTAAAGCGCCAAAGCACGGCTATCCAAGCCAGTGCCGCTAAGCCAAATAGCAGTGAATATAAAGACGTATCATCGCCTAAATGTTTGGTGAGTAGCGGTGAGTGGATCAAGCTCAATACGGTAGCGACACTAAAAATGCTAGCAAAGATAATTGCAAGGCCGGTGATGGCTCGGTTTATCCACTGCGGGACTTGAGTCTGAGTGACAATGGCACCGATAGCCAGTGCTAACATGGGCATGGCCGGTAACACGTAGACCCCACGCTTACCTGGGCTAATACTAAAAAAGATCACCACGCAGACAACCCAAATTAACAAGCACTGTATGATAGGACTTGCTTTTATTTCAGCCCAGCTCTTTTTATTAAATAAAAACAAATAAAGCGGGAACCACAGCACCGGGATCACACTGACCACAAAATAGTACCAAGGCTCATTATGGCCAAGAGATTTAGCGTAACGAGTGGCGGTTTGCTTTAACAAAATATTATCACGATAAGCCGTGAAGTCAGGATTATCTTTGGTCGCGGCAAAATATAAAACGGGTGCCAGCCAGACTAATAGAGTCCCTAACATTAGCAATGGGCCAAAAAATAACTTGCGATTTATCGGGGCCGCAAAGCTATGTTTTTTCACAAAATGAAGATAAAGCAAGGGGATAAATAACAGGATAGGCAAAAAGCCAACCCCTTTGGTTAAAATACCCAGCGCCATACAAACCCAGCTAAAAAGATACCACTTCATATTGGGTTTAATAAAAAAGTGACGAAGTAAGCCATACATGGAGAGGGTTATCCAAGCCGCCACCATGGCATCTATTTGCGCCGCTTTGGCTTGGATAATCAATTGCGGAGCTATCATCAATAGTATGCTAGCGTTGCACGCTACCCTAACATTCCAAAGTTTGGCTCCTAGATCAAACACACATAATATGACGATAAGACCCGCAATGGCGTTTGGGATCATAAAAGTATTGGAAATATTGCCCGTTAGCTTATACAGGACGGCGATTGACCACATAAAGATAGGTGGTTTATCTGGGTAGAGCTCACCGCCTCTCAGTGGGAAAAACCAGCGGCCAGAATCGACCATTTCTTTAGCTGCTTCAACAAAGCGTGGTTCATCGGCGGGCCAAGGGTCACGTAAACCTATGCCCATAAAAATGATAGCGAAGGCAACAAACAGAATGAAAGCAAGGTTTGCTTTATATTGATCTTGAAACAGCGGCTTGTTGATCATGTTGAAGATTCCAATTTCAATTGTTCCATTTTGGCCTTGGTATGGTCTCGATAAATCGCCGAAGTTAAGGCAAGACTGATCAGCCCTAATATCACGCTAAGATAAATCATCATTGGGCTGTCCTCATTAATACCGCCACCGACTAAAGCAAAGATAATCGTTTGCGGCAGGTACCCGATTGCGCTCGCGGCAAGAAATGAGAGAAAGGGGACGCCAACACTGCCTGAAAAAAAGTTGGTGACCAAGTTGCTGCCAACCGGTAAGAGCCTCAGCATGAGTATTTTCATAAAGGGTTTGCGTTTGGCAAAGCGTTTAAACTTTGTCATTCGTTGCGGGAATCGTCTCGCAAGTAGGCCTTTGAGCATTATCGATGCGCAGAAATAGTTGGCGGCGGCTGCCACTAAACAAACGCTGATAGCGAGCATGATGCCGGGTAATAAGCCATATATAAAACCGAACAGCAGAGAGATTGCTTGTCTGGGCCCGCCAATAAAGATAAACACTGTGCCTATCGCTATTAAGCTAATATGACCTGTTGCGCCTTGCTCTGCCAAGTAATTAACTAACCAAGGTGAGTCGGTGATGTGATTCATAATGGGAGAATCTAAACTAGCCGCAATTGCGATCAACAAGCTCACAATCAGCACTGTTTTTAGCCACTTCATTGTAAATTACTCTGAATCAATCACCTGAGGGAGCTTAGTTCGCTGGCGTAGCCACATCACACCTATCATGTCGATAATGCCTACCCAAGCGCGATTCCAAGCATTGTAATTAGATTGACCATTTTCTCTGTCTCTGTGGTTTACTGGGCAAACCACAATTTCACCGCCTATACGTTTAATGAGGGCAGGTAAAAAGCGATGCATATGATCAAAATAAGGTAATGCAAGAAAAGTGTGTTTAGGAAAAACCTTTAAGCCACAACCCGAATCAGGAACGCCATCATTTAGAAAGAATTGGCGAACCTTGTTGGCGACCTTAGATTGAAAACGCACCCAAGGAGTATCCAAGCGTTTGTTTCTATGCCCCGCAATACAAAAGTGCGTCTGGTTCACTTTTTCGGCTAATGCGACTAATGCTGGAATATCATTCGGATCATTTTGTCCATCGGCATCTGAGGTGACAATCCATTTTCCTTTAGCGTAAGTGACACCTGTGTGGATGGCGGTACTTTGACCACAGCTTTGCGCATGGGTGATGACTTGTAGGGGGCAGCTGAGCTTGGCCGCCGCCGTTTGCGCTTCTTGGCAAGTGTCATCCGTACTACCATCATTAACTAGCACAACCTCAAAAGGCATTTTGCTCAACGGCGATAGGGCTTCACTGATTTCAGTAATTAACCTACCGATATTACCCTGTTCATTTTTGGCGGGAATTACAATGGATATTAAAGGGGTCATATAAACTCGATTATACCTAATTATACCGGACACATGATTTATTGTGATTTGGTAGCACAGAAGTATTTGATTTGAGCAAAGGAGATAAAGGTAACCACAGGGTATCTAGCTTTGTATCAATGTGCAAATTTCTCAGCCTAAATTGTTAGGTTGACAGTTAAAAAAATATCAATACAAATGCTTGGGGTGATTGGGTTGTTTGTAATTAAATTGGTTACTATTTTAGAGCTCGAAAGAGTCTAAGCACATACCTAAAGTATATTGCTTAGACTCTGTATAAATATAAATGAAATTAGCCTTTTTGCGGAAGATTCTCCGCTGCATCTTCTTCTAAAATTTCTGAGCTGGCTAAATATAAGAAATGCAAATGCCTTTCGTATTGAGTAATGGCATCGGCGATGATTTGCTCTTGGGTATACCCAAACACATCGTATTGTTGACCACCCTGCAATAAAAACACTTCTGCGCGGTAATAATCATCATGTTGCTCATCGGCATAGGCTGGCACCGCAAAATGGCGCAGTCGTATGCCATAAGAGAAGTTTTCGGCTTCTTCTTTGTAGATGGTTAAGCGAACTTTTTCATCATCATCAATTAATTTGGCGTTAATACCTGTGCTTTGAAAATGCTCACATAGCTCAGTTAACGCTGGACGTGCGGTGCTATCAAGGAAGCTTTCCGCTTGTTTTAATCTTGGATGAACCAGCAAGGTACGAAGGCGCTCTTGCCATGGCACCTGACTTTGCGCGAATTGCACCGAGGTATTGTGGTTTTGCACACTGTTTTGCAGCATTAAATCGTGGCGTAGCGCTTTGAATAGACCATAGCAGAACAATAACATCACAAACATAAATGGAAAGGCGCTGGCAATGGTCAGAGTTTGCAGCGCTTGTAAACCGCCAGCATAGAGTAAAGCTGAGGCGATCAGGCCGATCATCGCGGTCCAAAAAATGCGTTGCCAAACTGGGGTATCTTGCTCACCACCCGCCGTGAGGGTGTCAATCACAAGGGCCCCCGAATCGGCTGAGGTAATAAAGAAAGTGGTTACCAATAAAACGGCAATCAAGGATAGTAAGGATGACAAAGGAAATTGTTCAAAGAACACAAAAATCGCAATAGCGACATTATCATCAACCGCTTGAGCCAAGGTGTGGGCGGTGTCAGATGAAATCAACCCAATCGCACTGTTACCAAATACCGTCATCCATAAAAAGGTAAAGCCAGATGGAATAAACAGCACGCCGACAATAAATTCACGTATGGTGCGACCACGAGAAACTCGGGCAATGAAGGTACCCACAAAAGGAGACCAAGAAATCCACCAACCCCAATAAAGCATGGTCCAGCCGCCCAACCAATCTTCTTTATGGTCATAGGCATACATGTTAAAGGTGCTATTAACCAACTCACTCATATAAGTGCCGGTATTTTGCACAAAAGATTGAAACAGCTGAGCGGTTGGGCCTAACAATAACATGCCCAATAGCAGTGCTAACGCCAAAAACATATTTAAATTGGAAAGCCGCTTAATGCCGCCGTCTAGGCCTAAAATCACCGAAATGGTAGCTAAAATGGTGATGACCAAAATAAGAGCAAGTTGAACCAGCACCGTTTGTTCGATTGCGAATAAATGCGATAAGCCAGCATTTAATTGTTGTACACCAAAGCCAAGTGACGTGGCTACCCCAAATAAGGTGCCGACGACGGCAAACGTATCGGTAGCATGACCTATGGGGCCATGGATCCGCTCACCTATGATGGGATATAAGGCTGAGCGAGGTAATAATGGTAATTTGTGACGATAAGAAAAATAGGCCAAGGCAAGAGCAACCACGGCATAGATGCCCCAAGCATGCAAGCCCCAGTGGAAAAAAGTAATACGCATTGCATCTTTTGCTGCGGCAACGGTCGCAGGATCGCCCACTGGCGGGCTAAGGTAATGCATGACAGGCTCAGCCACACCAAAAAACATCAAACCGATACCCATACCGGCAGAAAACAGCATGGAGAACCAGGAGATATTGGAATAATCTGGCTCACTATGATCAGGCCCCAGCTTAATATCCCCTAATCGGCTGACCATAATGCAGACAATAAATATCAGAAAAATGGCAACACTAAGGATATATAACCAGCCCACTTGGCTGACGAGCCAAGATTGAACTTGGTTAAATATTTGCGTACTAAAATCGGGTTGCAGGGCCGCAAACAAGGCAATGAAAGAGGCGATGACTAAGGATGAAATGAAAACAGGTTTATTTATCTTTGTTGAAATGTGCATAATTACTCAATAAGTTAGCTGAATCAAAGTGAGCTAGGCTCAGCTAAAGTGGATAAAATAAAGTAAGCCAAACTTGGCTACTTCGCGGTCAATCAGACTGAGTTTGATTTTCGGTGAACAAACACAATCCTATGCTCTAGTGATAACGTCTATTTTTGCCGGTTAAAATTGGCATCTTACGCTAAAAAGTCGCTTTAAAATGCAATCTTAGCACATTTTGAGCAAAATATGGACGGTGTTGAGTTTTGGCTCATCGCCAACCGCAGTTGCCAAGAGACTAGGTAAACGGATTGATTAATCGAGCGCTAGGGAAAGAGTAAATGAGCGAGATGATAAAATGGTTACAGTTAACCGATTGGGTTAAGCAGCTACAACCCAACCGTCCTTTCCCTGGCATAGGTTATGTTCGTTGTGATAGCACCCAGCAGCTACGGGATCTGCAAGCTGCGCAGAGCTTTTTAGTCATTATCGTGCAGGGCTATAAACGTGTGGTTACCCAAACACAAGAGTTACTGTTAAATAGTAAGCAAGCCATGGCTTTTCCCGCCCATGCTGATTTTAGTATTGCCAATACTCCCGAAAACGGAGCGTTTTATGCCTTGGTTTTGCAGTTTAGTCCTGAGCAATTGCAAGGCGTGCAAGCTGCGCATGGCCAATTAGTCGAGCAGGTGTTGGCAAGCAAGCACTATTTCAAACCATTTAAAGTCTCGGCTGATTTATTGTCGAGTTTGCTGCATTTACTAGATGCCTTACATTCAGGCATAGATCATGCCTTGTTAATGCATAGATACAATGAGGTGATCTTAGCATTGTTACTCAGTGGGCAAGGTGGGTGCTTGTTTGTGCAGCCTCAAGCTAAATGGCGAGACAAAGTGAGCCAGTTGATCTCCCTTGATCCTGCTAATCATTGGTCATTAGAAATCATGTCTGAACGCTTACACGTTAGCGAAACGACTCTTCGACGGAGATTGCGCGAAGAAGGTGTTGGTTTTAGGCAAGTATTAACGGATACCCGGCTGGGTCATGGCCTGTATTTGTTACAAAGTGGCCTAGAGCGCCGTCCAATCAGTGATGTCAGCGAGCGCTGCGGTTATCAGTCGGTATCAAGCTTTAGTGCCCAATTTAAAACGCGATTTGGTATGTTGCCTTCGCAATTGCAAAAGACGGTGATCTAAGGTGATAACTTGGCCTCTTAACACCGCCAGTCAGCGTCGAATGACCATTTAACAATAAAAGTTGGCCAGTTGACGGCAACCTAGGTTGAAGTATTTTTTTAATCTGTATTTGTTTTAAACAACAAGGAAAAACAGATGAAAAAGATAGCGTTAGTATTAGCTCTAGGGAGCATGATGGGATCTGCAAACGCCTTAGAATTGGCCAGTGATGACCTAGTTGAAGGCGGCCTAATGGATATTAAACATGTATTTGATCAATGGGGCTGCGGTGGCAAGAATATTTCTCCACATTTAAAATGGAGTGATGTCCCTGAGGGAACGAAGAGTTTTGTCGTGACGGTGTACGATCCCGATGCCCCAACTATTAGCGGCTTTTGGCATTGGGTTGCGTTTAATATACCGGCCAATGTGACAGAGTTGCCACAAGGGGCTGGCAGCGAGGGAAGCAAGCTAATGCCGCAAGGGGTGATTCAATCTAACACCGATTTTAATGCTCAAGGCTACGGTGGCCCCTGTCCGCCAACGACAGACGGCATGCATCGTTATCAATTCTCTATTCACGCCATGAAGGTCGATAAACTCCCCTTTGGAGCAGACATTAATCCCGCTTCAGTGGGTTATCAAATCCATGTTAACAGTTTGGCTACAGCAACCATTACCGCGACATATAATCGCGATTAAACTTATATTTCATTCAACGTCGATGATTAAACTGACCGCTTGATAAAGAGGGTAGGTAAGCTGGCGTGAGCTTACCTGCTAGGGCCTGTTGATCTTTGGTGGTTGATTTTTGTTCGAGAGGGGACACCCTGTCTAAAAGCGTTTTGAGCAAGGCGAGCAGTGTGTAGCTTAGCATTCTAAGTAAATACTGCTCAACGACGGGCAAAACGCTTTTAGCCGAATCCGTAGGACAGCGTTTGTTGGTCATTTCTACTGCGTTTGCGCCTTTTCGCGTAGTTCACTATGCCACAAAGGCGCTGGCCACAACGATCGTTTTGTATAAATACCCAACAAATCGCTGCAAAAACCAGCACGAAAGTTCAACAGGCCCTAGGTATTAAGCCCTTAATGGCGCGAGTAATTGTTTAAACATACTTTGCGTTATCAAGTAGATAAGCCCAACTGCGATCAAAGGCAGAGCGGCAAACAGCCACCAGTGCATTTGGGGTGGCATTTCAAAACCCCACTTCACCATGCTTGCAATCACCGCCTGTGCACCCATTGCCGCGCACATACCCGCAATCCCGGCCATGATGCCGTATTCTGCCCATAATGTGGCACTGATACGCTTTTTGCTAGCGCCGAGGGTGCGATAAAGTTTAATTTCGCGTTGGCGCTGCGACACGCTTAAACGCAGCAAGGTTAATACCAAAAGTAAGCCACTGATCACGGCTAAACTGGCCAGCACAGTTAAAGACCACGCTACTTGGCTGAGTAAGGATTGAATTTGATTGGCCATGGTGCGCAGATCTAACAGGCTCACCGTTGGATAATCTCTTGCTAATTGATTTAATAAATCCGATTGCCCTTGCTCAACGCGATAACTCACCAGCCAAGTCGCGGGCAGGTTGGTTAATACATCGGGGCTAAAGATGAAATAAAAATTGGGTTTCATATTGCGCCATTCAACGGCGCGGATACTGTTTACCTTGGCGCTAAAGGTTTGGCTATTGACAGTAAAGTGTAAGGTGTCGCCTAGCTCAATGGATAATCTTTGCGCAATGTCGCGTTCCACCGAAACACCGCTTTGGCGGGTCCACTCACCCGCGACGACGTCATTGTGACTGGGTAGCTCATCCAGCCAAGTAAAGTTTAACTCACGGCGCAAAGCGGGATCTTTTTCTTTTTGCTGCTCTTCATCTTGCTCCGCTTGTGAAGATTGTAATACCTCATCGTTGCGCTGGATCAGGCGACCTCGGATCACCGGATAAGCCAGAGAATGGGGTAATTGCCATTGCTCAAGCTGGGCTATGTAGGGCTCAACTTGCTCGGGCGCGATATTAATGGCAAACACATTGGCGGCATCAGGAGGTAAGGTTTGCTGCCAGTTATCAAGTAAATCACTGCGTAATAGCCAAATCACACTCAGTAACATCAGCGAGCAAGTCAGGGCGCCTAACTGAGCGATACTGGCCGCTTTACTGCGATTGAGCCGACTTAATGCAAGCGTCATGGCGGGTCCCCACTGCTTTTTTTGCAGCAGTTTAGTCACCATTAGACCTATACCACCTAGGACTAACAGTAACAGCACTAGCCCAATCAAGGTGAGCCACATTAAGGTATTGCTACCAAACCAAAATAATAAGCTCAGTAGAGGCAACAGCAGCAGGGCAAATGGCCAAATGGATTTAGCTTGGTTTGACTCAGTTTGAATGATCGCCGTTGCGGGCGTATCCAATAAACGCAGTAAACTGATGCCCATACTCGGTAGGCCAACTAACAGGGCTACGCCTATGCTGATAAGCCAAGGGGCAAAGCCTATGCTAGGCAAAGGGTCGGGTAGTAAATCCACGAGGGGTAAACGCAGCAGTTGCTCTAACGCGATCCCTGCAACCAGCCCTAAACTACTAGCCAGACCAAACAGCATCAACAGTTGACCGGCTAACCAACGTTTTAGCCAGCTGCGACTGGCGCCCAAACTTTTCAGCATGGCCACGGTATCTCGCTGACTATTACTGTAATGCTGGCTGGTAAGCACTAAGGTGGCACTGGCCATTAACAACACCAGCAGTAAAGTAAGGGATAAATATTGCTGCGCTTTATTGAGAAACTCCGCCGTGCGTCCCTGACTTTGTTCGCTGAGCCAGCGTTGACTTGGGGTCAGTGGCATTTTCTGTAACTGCTTTAAGGCGCTGTCTTTACCTTTAAAATAGGCGCGATAGCTTAATCTGGCTCCTTCTAAAGATGCCCCCGTTTTGGCCAAGTCATTCAAGTGGATGATCACGGTAGGCATTTGATTAAAGGGATTAAATGACAGCTCTGGATCTTGAGCTATTAAACCCGATACGGTTAACTCGGCATCGCCAATGGCCACCGTATCGCCCACCTTAACGTCTAATAAGTTGAATAAACGCTCGGCTAGCCAAAGCTGATTTGGCTCGACGTGGTTATAAAATGCAGACGTTTGGCTATCTGAGTGATGATGGACAGGATTAGGATCTAATTGCAGCTCACCCCTTAACGGAAAATCGCTTTGCATGGCTTTGACGCTGACCAGCTGCATGGCATTATCACTAAACGCCATGGTGCGAATGCGTGTCTGCAGGCTGTATGTAAGCCCTAATTGACTGGCTTGCTGCAACAGCTCAGTTGGGATGGCTTGTTGGTTGGATACCAACACCAAATCACCGCCAAGGGCTGAGCGTCCTTGATCTACCATAACCTTATCGACTCGTGTCACTAAAGCGGCCAAGGCGAATACACAGGCCACAATCAGGGTTAAGGCTAAGGTAATCGGCCAAAGCTGGCCTTGCCAACATTCACGCCAGCGCCATTTGATTAACAAATCCCTTTTCATTGGGCCACCTTACCCGAGTTAATATGTAAGGTTCTATCACAGCGCTCAGCTAGTGCGGGATCATGGGTGACCAAGACTAAGGTGGTGCCGTGCTCTCTATTGAGTTGAAATAACAGCTCAACAATACGACCCGCGGTTTGTTGATCTAAATTGCCCGTTGGCTCATCGGCAAACAAAATCTTAGGTTGGCTAATAAAAGCGCGAGCTAAAGCGACACGCTGTTGCTCACCGCCGGAAAGTTGCGAGGGCAGGTGATCGGCGCGCTCTGCAAGGCCAACTTGTTGTAATAGTTGAGTGGCTAAAGCTTCATCTTGTGCCTCGCCCTTGATTAAAAACGGCAACATCACGTTTTCTAATGCGGTGAGTGTGGGGATCAGCAAAAAGCTTTGAAAAACAAAACTGATATGTTCGCAGCGCAGGGCTGCTCTTGCTTCTTCATCGAGTTGCGACAAGGCCTTGCCCAGTAGATAGATTTCCCCTGCACTGGCCACATCTAAGCCTGCCAATAGTGTCATTAACGTTGACTTGCCCGCTCCTGATGGGCCGACTAAGGCAAGGCTCTCACCTGCTTGAACTTGCAGTGAAACATCTTGCAGTATGGTCAAGCTATCCGTGCTTGTGTTAACTTGCTTAACCACATGTTCAGCTTTAATAATGGGATCAGACATGTATAAACCTTTTTTATTTCTTCTAGTTACTGGATTAAGCCTAATGAGTAGCTTAGTGCACAGTCAAACCTTATTGATTGTTGGCGATAGCTTAAGCGCAGGCTATCAAATGTCGGCAGAGCAAAGTTGGCCTGCGTTATTACCCGAACGCTTAGCCAAACAAGGCAAGCCATATCAAGTGATTAATGCCAGTATTTCTGGTGATACCACGGGCAATGGTCTAGCCAGGCTACCCGAATTATTACGTTTGCATCAACCCGAGTACGTATTCATTACCTTAGGCGCGAATGATGGCTTGCGCGGTTTTGCACCCAACATCATACGTAACAACCTTACCCAGATGATCACTTTGGTGAAACAAGCAAAGGGTCAAGCCATGATCATGCAAGTGCAAGCACCGCCAAATTATGGCAAACGTTACAGTCAGGCTTTTGCTCAGGTGTTCACACAAGTGAGTAAAGAGCAAGGTGTGCCCCTGTTGCCCTTTTTCCTCGAACCCGTCATTTTGCAGCCAGAGTTGATGATGCCCGATGGCTTGCACCCCAAGGCTGCAGCTCAGCCGAGCATCGCTGATTTTGTCAGTGAACAGCTAATTTCGCATTTGTAATTCTAATTTCGTGCTATCTGCTAAGCTTAACCTGTTAATTTTTAATAGGTTAAGTTTATTGCAGTTTATTTTTTCTTTACCGTTAATTTTTTTTGTTGGACTGCAACCAACAAATGTTTTTCTATTCGCGCAACCGGACTGTTGCGGGGCTAAAGCGATAAGCACAGGCTCAAAGGTACGGCCACTGAGTTGCGAGAGAGCAACATTTTTTGAACAATATTTTGGATTTACCCCATGACACAAGCAACAGATCTAGAAAGTGTACGTGCGAGCTATAACGTGCGTCACTGGAGCCAAGGTTTCTATGCTATTAATGACGAAGGCAAAGTCGTTGTGGCGCCAAAGGCCGACCAACCAGAGCACACCATTGCCTTAAGTGAAATCAGCGCGCAGGTGCAAGCTAAAGGCTTAAGCTTGCCGGTTTTAGTGCGTTTTCCGCAAATATTACATCAGCGTGTACACAGTTTATGTGCCGCCTTTAACCAAGCCATTGCCGATTACCATTACGACGAGAAATATTTGCTGGTTTATCCGATCAAGGTTAACCAGCAAAAGGAAGTGGTTGACCAACTGCTGGCCAGCCAAAAAGACAAAGAAGTGAAGCAACTTGGCCTTGAAGCGGGCAGTAAGGCGGAATTACTTGCGGTGTTAGCTTTGGCGCAAAAAGTCAGCTCGGTGATTGTTTGTAATGGTTACAAAGACAGTGAATATATTCGCCTCGCTCTGATAGGAGAAAAGCTGGGTCATAAGGTTCATATCGTTTTAGAAAAAATGTCTGAGCTGGCCATGGTGTTAAGTGAAGCGAAAAAGCTCAACGTTGCACCTCGTTTGGGTCTGCGAGTGCGCCTAGCTTCACAAGGTAAAGGTAAATGGCAAGCCAGTGGCGGTGAAAAATCCAAATTTGGTTTATCGGCTTCGCAAGTGTTGCAGGTACTTGATGTACTAAAGAAAAACAATCAAGTCGATGCGTTGCAGTTAGTGCACTTTCATCTTGGCTCGCAAATGGCCAACATTCGTGATGTGCGCACCGGCGTCAGTGAAGCCGCGCGTTTTTATTGTGAACTGCGTGAGCTGGGCGCTAACTTGCTATGTATGGATGTTGGCGGCGGTTTAGCGGTGGATTATGACGGCACCCGCAGTCAATCGTCTAACTCAATGAACTATAGCTTGGCCGAGTACGCCAACAATATCGTTTATTGTATTGGCGATATTTGTAAGCTGTATAACCAGCCTATGCCGATGATTATTTCAGAATCAGGCCGAGCGTTAACCGCGCATCATGCGGTGCTGATTTCAAATGTGATTGGTGCTGAAAGTTATACACCAGAAACCCTAACGGCCCCCGATGCCGAGCAGCCGTTATTGCTACAAAACATGTGGCGCTCTTGGTTACAGTTAAGTGGCCGCAATGATGATCGTGCGCTTATTGAAATTTATCATGACTGTCAAAGTGACTTGGCCGAAGTGCATAGCCAATTTGCCATGGGATTATTGAATTTGACTCAGCGCGCATGGGCTGAGCAGTTGAACCTACGTTTGTGTTATGAATTGAATCAGTTACTGGACGGTAAAAACCGCTTCCATCGCCCGATCATGGATGAACTGACGGAAAAATTAGCCGATAAGTTTTTTGTGAACTTTTCTTTGTTTCAGTCATTGCCTGATGCTTGGGGCATAGAGCAAGTTTTCCCTGTATTACCTCTAACTGGGCTAGATAAAGTCCCGACGAGCCGCGCGGTACTGCTTGATATTACCTGTGATTCGGACGGCACGGTTGATCAATACGTGGACGGCCAAGGTATTGAAACTACGTTGCCAGTGCCACCTTGGAATAGCGAAGAAGAATACCTGATGGGCTTTTTCCTGGTTGGGGCGTACCAAGAAATCTTAGGCGATATGCATAATTTATTTGGTGATACCCACAGCGCTGTGGTGATGATGGATGAACAAGGCCAAGCTCAGGTCACGGCTATTGATGAAGGGGACACGGTAGAAGATATGCTGCAATACGTGCACCTTGATGCGCAAGAATTCAGGGCTTCATATCGTGAGCTTATCGCCGCGAAAATCCTTGAAGCCGAGCAGCAACAAATTTACCAAGAGCTAGACTTAGGTTTAAAAGGTTATACCTACTTGGAAGATGTATAAAAGTAACCCAATCGCGGGATAAATTCGGAGCAAACGTCCAGCAAATGGGCGCTTTGCTGTTGTCCGTTTATTTCAAGGTAAGTTAATAAATGAAAGGCTCGATGGCCATGAACGATGTGTTTTCACAAATAGATAATTCGCTTTACTCCAATGCGATGACATTTTTACGTCAACCCTTGGTGCAAAATCCCTTATACACAGATGCGGATGTGGTGGTACTAGGCCTGCCATTTGATATGGCAACATCGGGGCGCTCAGGTGCGCGAATGGGGCCGGATGCGATGCGCCGCGCCTCGGTTAATTTGGCTTGGGAAGATCGCCGTTTTCCTTGGCATTTTCGTTTGTTTGATCACCTCAAGCTGGTGGATGCCGGTGACTTGGTGTTTAGCTGTGGTGATAGCGCCGATTTTTGCCAGCGCTTAGAGTTAGCCGCTTCGCAAATCTTGAGTAGTGGTAAGGCGCTATTGGGTTTAGGTGGCGATCACTTTGTGACCTTGCCGCTACTTCGTGCTCATGCGAAAAAATACGGCAAGATGGCGCTGATCCATTTTGATGCCCATACGGATACCTACAGCAATGGCAGCCAATATGATCATGGCACCATGTTTTATCATGCTCCGAATGAAGGCTTGATTGATAAACACCATTCGGTGCAGGTGGGCATACGTACCGACTATACTGAAAAAGATCATGGCTTTAACGTCATCAATGCGATGCAAGCCAATGACATGAGCGTGGATGAGATAGTGCAGCAGATAAAGGCAACGGTAGGCGATTTACCAGTTTACCTGACCTTTGATATTGACTGTTTAGATCCAGCCTTTGCGCCAGGCACAGGTACGCCTGTGTGTGGTGGCTTAACCACAGACAAGATCCTTAAAATCCTCCGCGGTTTACAAGGCTTGCCCTTGGTTGGTATGGACGTGGTAGAAGTAGCGCCAGCTTATGATAATAGTGACGTCACCGCTTTAGCGGGCGCGACTATCGCTTTAGAGCTATTACACCTTTGGGCGTTAAAAAATAAGGCTATTTGATCATTATCCAAGTGGTTATCATGCCACTTGGATAGATGCTTTCATGGGGTTATTTGGCAGTTAGGCCATAGGGTGGGCTAACCACCATGATTGGGCTAGCTTGATTAGGATTGGTGGCGGCTAAGCCTCGCCAATCGAGTAGCATAATGGCCAGTACATTTCTATGTTCACCGCGCTCTAAGTTAATATCCCCCGTAACCGATGGGATCATATTGTGTTGCGGATGGATAGCCTTACTAATGGCCTGCTGCGCTTTCTTGACAACCGGATCGTGATCTAATTGAGCTAACAAGAAGTTCAGACCGACTTCGGCAATCACATCTTCTTTACAGCGCGCTAAAATCGTCTCTATGTTGTTACGATAATAGTCGAAAATCCATTGATGCTGAGCCTCGGAAACGGGCTTCAGGTAGTATTGTGAGTCGGCAAAAATGATGTGGCTCATACCGTAAATTTTATTATTAAACTGCTGCTTACTAAGCAAGTGATCTTGATCATCTGGGTAGGCAAGGCGAAAAGCTTGGATAAAAGCTTGGGTTAAATCTTGCTCGCCCAGCTGGCGCAGCCAATAAACGTGATTAGCCATTTGCGCAGCCCAAGCGCGGATCATATCCGGATCGGTCGCATACTTAGCAAAATCATAACGGCGTAATATCTCACGTAGCTTTGCATCCTCTTGATGTTTAAGGCCAAACTCATCAGCTCTTGCCATCGCACTGAGTAAATCTAATCCTAAGTACATGTATTCAGGGTGATTCAGGGTAGCTTGATAGCGGCGTTTTTCACGCTCTGTCGTTTTGCCCTTTAAGTTTTGCAGGCGCGATAATGAATAAGCTTGGATTTGTTTCGGCGTATGTACCTCATCAGCAAAGCGGTTTAGCCGGTTAGCGACGCGAGCCACATCCACCCACAAGGGCAACAGGTATTTGTCATCGTTGGTCTGTCTATGCATTCGCACGCCATAGTGGGCAAAGGTATAGGGTTGTAAAGTAAACAAAGCGGCTTCGTAGGTGTTTTTGATGCGCTGGGCATCAACAACATACTGCTGTTTAACGGCTTGCTCTGTTGCTATTTCGGCCTGACAGGCGCCAATAACACTGAGCCAAAGCAATAGCAAAATGCTGATGGGGGTAAAGCGATAGTGGGATAGTTTCATCATCCATGACTTAAGTTAGCGATATCTGATGGAATGCTACCAAGTAATCGCAGCGGTGGCGCTGATATTTTTTTATCCTTAGATAAAATAAGGCGATTGTTGGTGAGTCGAAATTATCGCGCTGTGGTGGTGACGCTTTGCTGGCATCTTGTAAATAGTTGCTGCCATTGTTGCTGGTGGCGCTGACTACTTAAGGTCAGGCGCGTTTGCACGCTGAGTATTTGCGTTAATGATTGACGCGTGTGCTGATCGATAGATGGCGGCATAGGCTCAATTAATGCGTTTAATAATGGCATTACTTGATGCAGTTCGCGATTAAGGATAGCAATGTAGGGCTGCATTAAGGCGACATATCGGTGGCTAAAAATGGCTTTTAATTTATCAAACGATAAGGGATGTCGTCTGCCTTGGCAGCTGATGCTTGCTTGATTGCTCGCCAATAATTCGCTGGCAAAGTCGAGCTGGCTAATGGCGTGCTCTGTGGTCATGATTAAGCTAGGCAGATAACGACTTTTGCTCATCAGGGCCAAGTGCTGATTTAGCCCATTCGTGAGCGCTAGCTGCTGTTGAAGGGACGTTGAGTGACTTGGGTTAAGTTGATTTAAGGATCTCAGGCTCGCTAAACTGGCTTGGCTAAATTGATGACCTTGTAAGGGAAAAAGCTGGCTGTGGCCAAAGAAAAAGTCATAGCCAGTGTTATCAGCAAACAGCATTTGCCAAAAATACAGAGGTAACTTTTGCTGTTTTTCATTTGTTAATTCAGTCAGAAACGCGCGATCACTGAGGCTTAATGAGTCTGCAGTGTTGAGGCAGTGCGTTAGATTATTCAACAAGCTAAGCTGAAAAACGTAATTGGACGCAGCACTTTGATGTTTGTTGAGTATTTGATTTTTGTCACTGGCTAAGTACAAAAGATCACACTGTTCTAGGGTGAGGCTTTCTAGTAATGTCAGCTGGCGATCTAAATTAGCTAAGGTAAGGCTACGTTTAGTTGGAAACGGTTGCGGCGTTAACGACAACGGCGCTACCTCAAAGGCATCCGCTAAAAATTCCCCATATTGTTGCAGGGCTTGCTGCTCGGCTTGGTTGCACCCGATTAAGGTGATGAGAGGAAGGATGAACAAGGTTTTCCAGATTTCTTTCATCTGTCTGCACAGGCCTTTGGTTATTTGTTCAACTCAGCCGAGGTTGGCTATAGCATAGCAATTTCATTTCATCAGGCAAATCGAGTAGTTAAGATCTCCTTGCTACAATTTGGACTTTCAAGCCTTAGTTTTAGCTTAGGTTATAAGCTGATAGAGAATTTGGAATAAGGAAAGCGAACTAGGAAGAATAGTTCGCTTTCTCAATGTTTATTTATAAGCGTTGTACTTATTACCTAACATTATGCTGATTGGTTAAAAGCATGGAGTAAATGGAGCTGATGTCGGAATAAAATCGTTACGCACCTTTGGATCCGTTTGCGCGGCAAATTCGGTCAAATTATCGTAGTTATCCCAATCCATATCTTGTTTGGCATCTTCTGGCATATCATCGGACAGCCCATATTGCATTTCCCAAGCAGCAGGCAGACCATCCCTGTCATTATCTACCTGATATCTAAAGTTACACGGGAAAGGATCGTAACCATCAGGAATACCATCATTATCTGAATCTGCAAGCCTAGGAGCGGTTCCTGCATTAAATTCGGCAATGTTAGTTAAACCATCGTTGTCGTCATCCATAGATGCATCAGCCGAGTTGATATTGCTATAGCCATACTGCACCTCCCATTGATCAGGGATACCATCAAAGTCTTGATCATGGGAAAAGCGCGGGTTTGTTGGCGCGATATCTTGACTGTCGAACACTCCATCGAAGTCAGAATCCTGTTGCTGAGGATGGGTTTCCAATTGATACTCTTTCAAATTGCTTAAACCATCATTGTCCAGATCTAGGTTAGCATCTAGTGGGTCATTAATTTGCATACTATGTTCAATTTCCCATCCATCCGGTAGTCCGTCTTTATCTTGATCAAAACGATACTGTGCATTAGTAGGGGCTATATCAGCTCCATCTAGTTCACCATCGTTATCGGAATCTGGAATTTGGGGATTTGAGCCAGCTAGAAACTCTTGCAATTCAGTTAAACCATCATTGTCGTAGTCAAAATTTGCATCATTGGGATTAGAGTCTTGCATAAAGTGAAACAATCTTTCCCACTCATAGGGGATGCCATCTCTATCGTCATCACGACTGTATTTTGCGTTTAAGGAGTCAAAGTCGTCACCATCGGGTATACCATCGCCATCGGTGTCAGGATTGGTCGGATTAGTACCTAGCTTAAATTCTTCTAAGTTGGTTAGGTAATCCCTATCTATATTTTCAAATGCATCGTTACGGTATTTATCTAAACCGTATTGCTCTTCCCAATTATCAGGTAAACCATCTTGGTCGCTATCTAAGCCATAACGAGCGTCG